>JAGLOJ010000076.1 GCA_023139045.1 Candidatus Sabulitectum sp. | reverse complement strand
GTACGCAAAAACCTGAAGGGCCAAGATAATTATCAATGAGAGCTTGAATTCCGAACAAAAATGAAACTGGAACCTCGGTTGATTCATTTATCAAGACAAATTCCGGATGATACCTTATCAAACCCTTGTGACTGCTGATATTGGGTATTATCATTCTCAGGTAAACTAGAATAGAAGCAAGACGACAAAATACATAACCACTAAATTCAACAGAACTGCGGCTCTTGCCATTAGCACTCACGTTATTGCAGTCTGCTGATTTAGAGCGTTATGGTCAAAAAGAAAAGGAGTACTATATGCCAATCTTATCCATACTTATTTCTACTCTTCTTTCAGCTACCAGCATTACAATAACAGAACCCGTTGATGGGGAGTCATACGATGGGGACTGGCTGACAATTCGAGCCATTGTTGAGAACGAGAATACAATTCCTGATTCGGTTCATTACTCACTGAATGGAGAACCTGTCATAGGGATTCCAAGACTGAATACAGATTGGTATACTTACATGGCGAATGATTGCAGAACAGGCTTCTCAGAGTCTCCGGCTCCTCATGATAACTCTATTCTCTGGACCGCTCCCGTAAGCGGAACTAACCATGAATTTGTTTCACCCGTGGTGGTTGACGGCAGGGTTTACTATGCATCAGAGGAAGATGAGATTGCCTATTGCCTTGATGCTGCTACTGGTACTGAGATCTGGCGCCTTGAAAATATAGGGGACGCCATTGATGATGCAATGCATGTGGATGATGGAGAGGTGTATTTTGCTTCTGATTCCATCTGGTGCCTTAACATTTTAACTGGTGAGAAGATTTGGACTTTCGGTGATTCTTCAAATTTCTTCTCGGGGCCACCTGTCCCTTACCAGGGGTATGTTTTTGTTTCTAGTGCAAATTTTGTTCACTGTCTGCATCGCCTAACAGGTGAGGAAATATGGAGAACAGACACGCTTATTACATCATGTAGTATGACTGCCTGGAATGATATGCTTTTTGTCGCTGGCAACATGGCATCAGATCCTTCTTTTTATGCTCTGGATGTTGAAACCGGTGAGGTATTGTGGGAGAATATGACTGGTGGACACCACGATTCGTCACCTGCCGTAGTCGACAGCATCATTTACATCGGAACAATTTGGAATGGCTTGATTGCCCTTGATCCTTTTGACGGCTCAGGTGTGAATCTATGGGGGGCGGAGTCAGAAAGAATTATTGAATCAACACCTGCTGTTCATGATGAAATGATATACTTTGGTAGTAGTGATACTGTTTATGCCTTGAATAGATTCTCCTCTTTGGTTGAATGGAAATTTATTCTTCCCAACGAAGACTATCTACTGCATGCATCTGCGGGGATTGCAGATGGTCTGGTTTTCTGGGGGGATATTTATAGTTGCGGTCTTCCACCTGATTCAATTGCTCTCATTCACGCAGTAGATTGTCAGACAGGTATAGAGATATGGAATTATACCATTGAATCGTTCAGAGGAATTTTCTCAAGTCCTGCTATTGTTGATGGAGTAATGTACATTGCGGCAACTGATGGCAACCTGTACGCCTTCGGTACAGGCCTCAAGTACACATATCTGGATGATTTGTACTCAAATGTAGGGTCAAATGAACTTATCGTTACTTCATATCACGGTGGTGTAGCAGTTGCAGCTGATACTATCAGTTTTACTGTTACTGAAACGGGTATCAATCTTAAACCCTCGTACTTGTTTGGTGTTTCTGCAAGTCCGAATCCGTTTACTACCAGCACCTCGATTTCTTTCGAGTTAACTGATACATGCGAAGCCAGTGTTGAAATTTTTGATCTATCAGGAAGAATTGTGTCTACTCTGGCAAATCATGAGATTACTGCAGGGTCTCAATCGATTCTTTGGAACGGTACTAACCAGAATGGAGATTTAGTCTCAGCAGGCTTGTATTTATGCAGAATTCAATCTGGGTCGTTCACGGAAACTATAGGATTATGTTTATTGAGATAATTACCATAACCATTGAATGAACCTGCCACAAATGCTTTGGCACGGGCTCCAGTGATACTTGTGCAGGTTATTCAGAATGTTCCCGAGACATGTGCAGATTCT
>JAGLOJ010000075.1 GCA_023139045.1 Candidatus Sabulitectum sp. | reverse complement strand
CCAAGCTGAGCTTGGCGCACTAACCATCGCATCAACCAGTCACAGCCGTTATGGGGCTGGCTGATGTTATACCTGTGCTGGTTATGCACGCGTTAGCATCAGAAAGGCATGGTGATGGACAACACTGTAACCTATACCTTGGGAGCATTCGTAGATTCTATCATTGTGATTCATAAAAACTGAAATACTAATTGGGAAGGAGTACCCATGATCCCAGTTAAGCCAATTGTGGATACGCTCAAAAAAGTTGATTGGAAAAAAACAGCGGAAGTAGCAGGCAAAATTGGTGGTGGGGTTACTGTAGTAGTAGCTACAATCAAGAAACTTAAAGACATGAAAGGCGATGACGGAATTAGTAAAAAAACAGGTAAAGAACTGAAAGATCTGGATAAAATGCTTAAGAAGGGCCGCATAACAAGGCAAGAGTATGAGACAATGAGGGCCAAAATAATAAATATGTGATAAACACGACAATCTAATTTAACATAACACAGAGGAATGAACTATGAGTAAGTCAAAGGAACCAAAATGTGCTGTATGCAAAGGTACTGGCAAAATCACCTGTGTTGCATGCTCAGGTATTGGTGAGCAATCCATTTCTGATGGCATTGGTAAAAAAGCAGTTACATGCCCAAGCTGCAAGGGTTCTGGCATAAGACCATGTCCTTCATGTAAAGGTAAACATAGCTGAACCATCATTCAGCGCTAACCACCGTGTGAACCAGATGCCAGCCAAGGGAATAGGGCAAAGGTAACGGCGCTGGTTACGCAGATTGTTAGCTTGAGAAAAAGAGATTGCACATACGCTAGAGAAGAGGAGAAGGTACATGTTTGATAAGAACTCAAGAGAACACCTATATGACTGCGCGTCGTATGAGGTTTTTTTGATAAGAGAGGTTCAAGAAGCAAGAGCTCTTTCAGCTGGCAAAGTAACTGATCCGGTCTATGTGATTCCCGATGAAGGACCCGGTAGTATCTCAATTGAAGTAAGTGATTGTATCAATGCTGGTGGCGGCGAAAGGCTTGCATTGAGACTTACTCCACTCATTTTGACTTCTGCATTTAAAATCCTTGATCAGATTTGGGAGTGGATTCTTACAGAAAACTCGATCAGCCCGAAAGGGCATTTTTGGTCATTTTTCGGGAAGTATGATATTTTCAACACAAAACCTATTGTTTATCCTGATTTTCTGAAGACAGATAATGATATGCAGATGGTTCTGAAGGGAATGTATCAATACTTATGGCCGAGGAGAAATGTCATTATTCATTCCGGTTGGGGAATCCTCAGGGGACATGATTTGCATTTCGACTTTGAATACAAAGACGTCACGCAGCAAAATAAGCCTTTAGTTCGGATTAATGAAGTGCTATCCTATGATGATGTATACACAATATCCGAGATATCGAGGCAGTTCCTTGAATTGCTATGTCTTCAAGTTAGAGCATCGCAAGATCGAATAGTTGTGATTAAGGTTCTTTCTGACAAACTTGCCAGTTTGCATAAGGCTAATTTATTCAACGAGAAGAGAATAGCAGTATTTAGAGTTCACCGGGTAACTAACTTGAAGAGGATTTCCGTTAAAAAGATCAGGGATCAACTTAAGACAAGAGCGAAAGGTGAGCAATTCTTGTTTTACCTAACAGTAATAGATGCTAGTACTAATGATTCTTTTGAGGTGTTTTCTGAAGATATACCGAGAGTCGATGAGTTATCACTTACCGAACTCAAGGCATGCATGAGAAGCTAACCACAGCATGAACCAGACGCCTGTAAGGGAACAGGTTAGAGGTTAACGGCGCTGGTTACGCTGAATGTTAGTGCGCCAAGCTCAGCTTGGTGCTTCTTGTAGAGTGAGCTACTCGGAAGGAGTAGCAAGTCCCAGTCGGGCAAAGCTTAACCAGCAGCCCATATCGAGTGTTGCGCCTGTGGCGGAGCCGGTGTACGCGCCGGTGAACAAAATGGGTGAACGGAAGCGTACACAGAGAACACTGTAGGCCGCAGGGGAAGCGTACTTCCCCAAAGCGATTCAGCCCCGTAAAAGTAATAAGAGCAGTTGGCGACGACTTTAACGTACCGGAAGCCAGCACAAGGGAATCGATTTGGTGAGATTCTTGAGGGACTGCCGGGGTCTTAGAGCATGGCATGCAGTGAGAGAAGCATCAG
>JAGLOJ010000074.1 GCA_023139045.1 Candidatus Sabulitectum sp. | reverse complement strand
AGGATTGATTTGTCGGAGGCGTCAAACAACCGAATCCCCCACCCTTGCCCAATATGCTGATCTGTTACTTGGTTCATTCCCCGGTCGCATCTTCCTGGTTCAATACGCCCCTTCAATTCCCGGTTTACAGAGTACTCAGCAGGTTCTTCTTGTGGTGTGACCAGAACCCCGGCACCGTCAGACCTGTTGCCCAGAGTTTACTTGAAAAACATTTCGCCTCTCAGCCAACTGTTCCCGGTCTTCACCTGATGGATCAGGATGGATACCGCACACTGCTGTCCCTTCTCGGCGGCAATTTTCCGCCCTCTTCAGAGCTGCGGGAAGATGCGGAAATTTACAGAGCCCCCTCTCTGACTGCCCCAAGTGCTGAAGAGCAGCGTCTAAAAAGGCTCAAAAAAACCGAAGAAGGATTTGCACAGGCTACCAGACGATTACAGCTGGCGAAGGTGGTGTGCACAGGAGGTTTCCCGAAAGAGGTACTTAAGCCGGTGCGCGAGGCTCTTGCATGGGCTCTTTCCTCACGCCTGAGCTTATTCACTGAGAATGCTCCGTCAGACAAATTACCAGGACCCCCAAAGCGGCAGAAGCAATGATCTCTTCTGTGGAAAAACTAATAGACCATGGCAGAGAACTTGCCATAATGATAACTGTGTAAAGAAGCAAGAGGTGCAAAACCAGTAACAAATCTACCGTTTGAATCAATCGACGGTATCGTTTTCCACGCCACCGGACGGCAAGTTACAAGGTTTATCGTATCAGTCTTCGATGGAGCAGATCCATGAGGTTTCTTCTTCCGTCAAGAATGCAGTGAATGAGCAACCTCTCCCCGACCACCCTGTAGATTATCCGGTATGGATAGCAGCCGACTTCCCGGTACTCAAGTACACCAACCCTCTCAAGTTCTGGAGGTACATGACCTGTAAATGGCATTTTCACGAGATCTCCACAGGTCATTCTGATGGTTTTATAGACTTTCTCAGCAGAATCATAAGAATGGCTTCTCAAGGCATATCTGTAGATATCCAGTAAATCCTCCTCAGCGTCCCGCACCATAAAGGCGGTCAACTTCACTGCATCTGCTTCTTTCTTTCATCAAGATCGGAAAAAGCCTGATGCAGTGGTTTGCAATTACGGGACTCAATACTTTTTGTACTCATTGCAAGAATCTTAAGCAGAGCAAGGCTCTCTCTGGTTTCATCATAGCTTTTCACATCCTGCAGCACGGCCTTTGCCTGACCATTCTGAGTGATCACATATGTAATCCCGGTTTCCGCGACCTCTCTAACAAGCTCAGATGCATGAGTTTTCACATAACTGATTGGTTTTACAGAATCTTTCAGATTCATCTCAACCTCCTTTGACCAGAATATAGACCCGTATTACGAGCTGTGCAAGCTACAGCACATATCAGTTGCAGCCCCTGGAGGAAAAAGCAAGGACATGCCTCAACAATCAGTCATAACAAAAGATGGATATGTTTCAGCATGGGTTGTAATGATATACATGTATGGCTGGCTACTCTGCAATCTCCTGCAATAACTTCGAGGCATCTGTTATCAGACTGTTCAGGCTTTCCTGGATCACTGCCCAGACTATGCGGTTGTCTATGGAGTTGTATCCGTGAATCAGGATATTTCGAAAAGAAATAATATCCCTGTGGTTGCGAATTCTCTTAAAACAGGTTGGATCCTCTCTCTTTATCCTTATCAGTGCCTCACCCATTATCTCAAACTTCCGCTCCACTGCGCTTCGTAATAAGTCGTTGGAAGAATAAGATTCCAAGGTCTGACCAGCAACAAATCGCTTCACCGCCAACGCAGAGTGCTGAATATCATAAAGATATGCCATTAGATCATCTGGCATAGATCAGAATTCTTTCTTCAAGAACTCGCTTCTTGAAATGGGGATTTCTAAGACTCTCACTGGTCAAAAGATCAATACTGCTTTCCAGGGTATCTTCAAGGCTGTGAAGCAGTCCGAAAAACCTTTTTGCAAGACAATTCTCAGGAGAATTGAATTCAACCAGAAAATCCATATCGCTGGAAGATGATTCAGTACCCCTGGCATAAGAGCCGAAAACAAATAGCTTTTGTACTTCAAACTCAGTACATGCTGGAAGAACTTCCTTTTTTATGTCTTCTATATTCATAAGTGTATCATATACTCACACAGTGATTTCTTCAAGTGAGCCATTCGGACATTTCTCCGTAGATTGCCAAAGAGGTTCAAGTGGTTGCTTATTTTTGCATGATTTCAATCTACGCAATAGTCACATGACTTCATCAAAATGTTGTCAACAGTATTTCTTGCTCAAGACCGCAATTGTACTTGTGTACCAACGAAATAACTAATCTTACATCGTGATCGTTAGAGACTCTGAGGCGACCAAGCACAGATGTGCTTTTCCTGATCAACTCAGTGTTTCCATATTTTTTAAACAGGACTTCAAGGTTCTCTGGGATAAACAAAGAAGTTCTTCCGGGACATTGTTCCTTAATCCGTAGATACTCATCAAGTCCTACGGGGTCATAATCTCCATAGTGAACAATACTGCAATCAGACATCTCCTGCGAAGAAAGCCAACTGAGAAGCAATCTGGAAATACGTCCTCCTGTATAAATTACAAGCATTTCATCCGATTTAATTCTTTCAAAGTGGGTGAAGAACTCAAGGTTCTCCACGGTGGCAATTTTCCCGGAGTAACTGAACCCCTTTTGGCCATCATTCAAAAACGAAGCAATACCGTGCGATTTTGTCAAATCCGCCACAGGAAGAATGCCAGTGGGAGATTGGAGTACAGCTTCATTGAATCCGCGCAAAAGAACTGGTTCACAATCGCGTTGTGATGTTTTCTTTGAATTTCTTGCAGACTGAACCCCAGATGCTCTTGGCAAACAATCGTTTGTCTCAAAGTCAAGCCCGGAGGGATACTCCTGTTTTATGTATTTATCAAAGTGTTCACGACTTGCAACGATAACTACACTGCCGCTGCCTCTAGAAATCTCATCAAGAATACCAGAAGTGAAAAGTGGTTTGAGAGTGTCTCTGTTTTTACCTCGTAAACTGGAAGATGGAATACTGCCCTGCTCAATCAATGTTTTCAGCAAACCGGCGAAAGCATCAACCCTGTTCATGGATAACCTCTTCGGCGTCAATTGCAGTGTAATGCTTTGGAATATGAACTCTTGATTTTTCAGGATCAAGATACACCCGTCCAGCAGTGTCTTTCATGAAATAAATGTTTTCCGCCACATCCATTGCATCCGGACTTGCAAGAATTGCTGAAAAGCCCAAACTGTATGCAGTTTCAACTACTGATGAAAGGTTTTCCCTGTCAAGACTGGAAGCCTCATCAAGATAAAAGGGAATCTGTACCTTCTTCCCCTTCATAAGATCTTTGAGAAGAATGAGATTCACAAGAACTTTAATAGTGATTGTTGTTCCGTTGGATTCAATGTTCGCAAGCTTCTGGAAATGTCGCTTCTTGCCATTTGCCCCCAGTATTTCAAAACTCAAATTAAACATATCAAGTAAGCGAATCCTTCCACCGCCAACACTACTGAGCAGATCTCCAAGAGAGCGTAGAGATCTCTCCACTTCGTCGCGATCTGAAAACAGTGGCATCTCGTCAGCATTAATACCAGCGCGAATCTTTCCTGTCCATACTGAATTCTCGGTTATTTTCAGCTTCAATTGTTGTAGATCCGAAATAGATACAGTAGAAAGTTCCGAATTCAAACTTCTTACTTTTTTCTCCAGAATTTCAAGACTTTTCAGCAGTGATTTCATAGCTTGGGCAATATCTTTAGCCAGCCCTAACCACAAATTTCTTACAGCTTCTTCCTTTTTTACCAGGGCGTCAATATCATCCTGAAGAATTTTCAGAGTCTCCATTTCATCAGATGCTCTATATCTACCGTAAGTACTTGTTTCTATTCTACTTAAGCCATCAGCAATTCGATCAGAAAGATGCTTTTGTTTCAGGTACATTTTATCATAAATCCTGAACAACTCAAAAATGTCATACTCTGTTGTGATGCCATCCTTTCCAATACCCCATTCATCAGGTACAACCTCAATTTTAGCAGTTCTCTCTTTAAGATCACATAACTCTTTTCCCACTTTGTCGGTATCGTAATTAAGTTGATTCTCGCATTCAGTCAATCGAATCATTGAAGCGTCTACAGTATTCAGCTCACTCTCCAGCCCGCTCTGGTATTCTTTCAGGTTGGAAAGTTCATCTTCCCATTTCTTTGCTTCAGGAATATTGTTGGAATACTGCTGCCATTCACTATTAAGGAATTGTTTCGTTTTCAGCTCTTTCTTTAAACTACCCAATTGTTTTTCAAGCTCTTCTCTCTTTTCGATAGCTTCCAGAGTTGTAGCATCTCTGGCTATTGAAGCTGAAAGGCCATCAACCAAAAGAACCAAACCTTCCTTGTCAGTAAGTCCACTGACATCGGGAGGGTCAAGGGCAGATAAATTAATCTTTATTGATTCGTCTCTGTAAACCTCTCCCTGCATGCGACCTGAAAGAACATTCATTCCCTTCATAAGAGCGGGCTCATCAAGAATTTCTGCTCCATGTTCACCTGATGAAAGACTCAATAACTCGGGGTTGAGTATTCTGAACAGTAGATCAGTTCCACTGGGCAATTCGATCAGATCGCCAATGGCCAGACTCTCAATGTTTCGTAAATTCCGCTTAAGTTTCTCAATTTCTTTTCTGCTGCTGAAAAGACGCTTTTCCACCTGTGAAGTATTCTCCCTCACAGCATCCTGAAGAATTATTGCCATGTCTGAAGCACGGTTCTCAAGCTGTTTCATCAGGCTTTCCTCAAAATCTTCAAGATAGGAAGCAAACTTCTCAGAGTGCCTGTGATGCTGACGCAACCGTTCTTCCAGAGAACCCATTTCCTTTTGTGTTCCGCTTAACTTTGCCATGGTTAGCTTATGCAGAGCCTTTTGTTTCTTTTCCTCAATGCGAAGATCGTTCAGTTTGCCTTCTATTTCTGTTACACGAGTATTTAATTCATGTTGAAGTCTTTTACTTGAATTAATAAGAGCTTCGTACATATGGGGAAGATCCATTCTCAGTTTCATCCGTTCTTCATTCATTCGAAGAATTTGAGTAGCGCTCTCGCTATTTGCTTTCAAATCAGCTAGTGCTGCGTCCCACAAGTTTCT
>JAGLOJ010000073.1 GCA_023139045.1 Candidatus Sabulitectum sp. | reverse complement strand
CAGATTGGTTGGTACTCAGACCGGCGAGGCAAGCTGTGTGAAGGATTGATTTGTCGGGGGCGTCAAGTAACAGAACCGATTGAAATATTCCCTGCCAATCTGTTTTGAAAGATATGTCTTCCCTACCTGCCTTGGTCCCGCAAGAAGCACCATCTTCTTCGTCAGATCACCTACAATCCGTTCTTCAAGATATCGTGTCATAGTAACTATTATGCAAAGTGCTGCACAAAAATCGTGATTCATAGTATCGGCAGGTTTTTCAAGAAGACCCATTGAAAAGCACTCTTCAATTGTTCATATTTGACTACCGTATTATTGAAATTGCTGTCTTCTCCTATATTGAATTTGTACTTTCATAAAGATGCCCGGAGGCCTTAATGCTTACTCCCAAGACTCACCTTTTATCAAAATGTCTTTGCGGCTCCGGTCGTAAATACAAAAACTGCTGCTGGCGAACAGAAAAGAGGACTTATGCAATCGCTAGGGAATCCATAAGATCAGTTCATGAGAAATTGAATGAAATTCTGGAAAAAGAAGATGAAGGGATTCGCAAAGAGGTAAACGCACTGTATTTTGAGGAGCTGACCAAGAATCACGGAGAAGAAGTTGTGCATGATTTTATCAGAAGAGCTCCTGAAGTTGTTTCACAGAATGAGTTTGATTCAGCATTAAGTGATTACAGGTTTCCCGATGGGACTTCTCTCATTGACCGTTTTCTTGAAGATCACCGGGAAACGCTTCATCCGGCAGCCGTTGAATACCTGGAAAGCTACAGGAATGCCAGTTACTCTCTTTATGAAGTTACAGCAGTAATTCGCGGGAGCCATTTTGAAGTAACTGATCTGCTCTCGCGCAAAACACTGACTATTACTGAGAAGTCTGCAACCGAACAACTTACAAAATGGAATACTTTCTTTTTCAGATTCGCCCAGTGCAGAGGAGAAAATCTTATGACAGGTCTTGCTCTTGATATCCCAAGAATGGAGCTGGACTATGTTATCGATTCGTTGAGAGTCAGGAAAAAGTATTTCGGCAAGTCAAAAACATGGGCGAATTATCTGAAAAAAGACTGGGTAGCAGCCCCTCAACTCTGGGCTAATATCCATGGAGTCCCAAGAAAAATGCCCATACTGCAAAACACCGATCACGAAATGCTGAAACCCATAACAATTCACTACAACCTCAAGGAATATTCCAGACCGAAAGCAATGAAAGCTCTTGATAGCATCAGCGAAATAACCGTAGAGGATGATGGTTTTTTTACCTGGGACGAGGAAAGGCCAAAAGGAAAAGTGAACCCGATTCTGATTGCAAAGGGTATATTTGTTTCAGACAGTAAGCTGACCGTTGATATAAACTCCGAGGAAAGATGTCGGCGGCTTGGAGATGCCATTGAAGAGGTATTGGGAAACTTGATAATAGAATCAAGTAAAGAATACCATGACATTGACATGTCCAAAACATCCAAGAAAAAAACAACACCAGGAAAGAAGCTTGATGTTCCCAAAGAAGTTATGGCCCAGGTTTACGCAGATTTGTATCGCAACTGGCCCGACGAGAATATGTCTGCACTTGATGGGAAAACTCCAAGAGAAGCAGTTAAAGATAAGTTTTACAGAAAAAAGGTTGTAAACCTCTTGAAAATGCTTGAATCCAGCCATGCATCCGATGGGGATCAGATTGACTTTCTACCTCTTTGGAAAGATCTCGGTCTGAAGAGACCGGAATAAGGAATTTACGGAGGCTTGAGAAGAATCTGGGAAAAGGGTTTTCAAGAACTTTGATTAGAAAGCAAGCAAAGCATACAGAAAGAAGGGCATTCGATTGATTCACTACGCAGGCGTTGCACTTACCAGGCGGGGAGAAGTTATCCTAATGGAAATACCTTCACTGGATTATGTTGCCGAGTAATCATATTGTGGCCCCGACCAGCGCACATAGGGAGAAGTTGATCTCTCCAGCCTGCCTTTCACAACGAGTAGTTTTGACGTTCCAACAGAACTATCTGAATACGAACACCCGTGAGGTATTACTCTCAGTTGATACCTCTTGATGAGGAACTGGTGTCCTGTAGCTCTTTTTTCATTTTGAATACCTCGCTGAGTCACAAAACTGTTAGAAGCTCTTTTTTTATTACATTTCCAGCCTTCTCAAATAATACTGTTAGAAACCAGCATTTTGCGAAGTTTTCAATTACGCTACTCTAAAAACGGTACTTAATTCAAAATTCTGTTACAAATCCCTTGAATCAAGTATCAACTTTTCACAGTAAAGAAGTTTCATTGATGACTCCAGTAAGATCGAACAGGTTCTGCTCCTTAAAAAACGGGCAGCACAAATTAATTTGTCTCTGATGGATTCCTCATTATTCCAAAGGCAATTTTCCAATAACCGGTATTTCTCTTGAAACTACCTTGTACCCCATTCCGGTGTAACCTCGATAACGGCGACTCCACATTCTTGCAAGTTTCGGGTTTTCGTCATCAATGTAGTCATAGATTCTTACATTGTTCTTCTTATCCATTGTTCGGTGAAGCCTTCCGGCGTACTGTTGAAGTGTTCCCTTCCAGGATATGGGCATTGCCAGCACAAGTGTATCAAGCTGAGGGTGATCAAACCCTTCTCCAATAAGTCTTCCAGTGGCAAGAATTGCATGTGGGGTTGCAGGATCGAGCGAAGTAAGAGCATCCAGAATTTTCTTTCTCTTCCCCTTGGATATTCGACCATGCAGCACAAACAATTTTTCTACTTCTTTTGCAATCAGATGTTGCAGTAGCTCCAGATGGGCTGTGCGCTCAGTCAACACCAGAATCTTGCGTCCTCCATTGTATGCAGCAATCACATCATCTGCAATCAGCCTGTTTCTGGACGTATCGTTCACAACTGCATGGAACACATCCTGAATTGGTGCATCAGCAGACACATGAGGCGGTGGAATCGACAAAGTCCACACCTCCTGTCGGAGTGACTCCACTCCCTTCGTAACAATCCTGTGCCTGACAGGACCGCATTGCATGAACACAATCGGTTGCTGTCCGTCTCGCCTTACCGGTGTAGCAGTAAGACCCATTACATACTTTGCCCCTGCCATCTTCAATACACTTTCGAAAGAGTAGGCAGAGAGATGATGACACTCATCAACTATCACCTGCCCATAGGATTCCAGCAGTTCAGCGGGATGCTCAGCTCGAATAACTGACTGAATCACAGCAATATCAATGTATCCTGAAAGCTTTTTCTTTCCACCGCCGTAAACTCCCAGCTTTCCCTCCGGAATTGCAAGAAATGTCATCAAACTGGACATCCATTGATCAAGCAGAGCTGTTCTGTGTACCAGAATAATTGTACTTACTTTTCGTCCGGCAATAACAGCGGCGGCTGCAACGGTCTTCCCGAAAGCAGTAGGGGCGGCAAGAACACCAATCTCCGTTTTCATCATAGCTGTCACTGCTATTTTCTGATCCGGTCGCAGGTTTCCTTTGAATTCTACATCAATGGGAATTCCGAAGTTTCGTTTATCATCAATATCCACACGGATTTCATTTGCATCCAGAAGATCAATCAACGAATCCAGACACCCTCTGGGCAGTCCGATGTAGTTGAGATAGTTTTCAGCACAACAGATCACCCTGGGCTTGTTCCATACAGGCAACCGCATTGCCTGTGCTTTGTAGAACTCCGGGTTGCAAAAAGCGGCAATCCTTACAATCCTGTTCATGAGAGCAGCTGGAATTCCCTTTTTCTCTACAAATACCTGATTTGCACTTACCACTGTTACCGATGCTGGTAGCTTTCCTGCGACCTTTTTCCCTGAATTGGAATGTGCTTTCCATGGCGATGAGGGTTCTTCTTCAGTAAAAGCAACATCAAGTGTGTTTCCCGAATATCCAAGTCTTTCAACAACTGAAAGAATTTCTGACCGGCTGATTCGCTGAATTCCAGTCAGGAATTCCCACTGCTTGGGGAATGGCTCATATTCCGAATTCACGAAAACGCTATACCCCTTCTGCCTGGTCGATTTCTGTAAAGGCAAAGCTATAAGGTTACCAAAACCTCCTCTGGGCAGAGTATCCTGATTGGGAAACATCCGGTCGTAACTTGCAAGAGACAATTGTCTTACTTTTGAACAGGTATGGCTGATAAGTACTGTACCCAATTCCCGGGCTTCACCTGCTGGAAGTGCACTGGTGAAAAATATCCATACATGTGCCCCACTACCCGATCTGGATATTTCAGTGTAAGCTGGAACACTGAATTCAGTACATGATTCTACAAAACTGGAAGCATCCTTCTTCCACTCTGAGTCATCAAAATCAAGAGCAAGCCACCAGCAGGTATCATCAATATTTAACGGATAGATTCCAACGGTATGCTCACCTGCAAGATGCTTGTAAATCACATCATCAGTGAGCGGCAGGAGCTTACGATGATCACACCTGGAACACTTCACCTTTGGCTTTCGGCAGATTCCTGGTTTCCATTCGTTCCCGCAAACAGGAGAGTAGCCAGATTTTCCGGTTTTTGACTGCCACCTGAGGGCATAAATATCTGTGCGCCCCCTGAACAGACTCTGAAACAAACATATTTTCTCTATTGGCTGCATTACACCGGCAGAAATAGAAGTGTCAGTATTGACCGCATTCTCAGAAAGGCGGTCTTCGGTTTCTGGAATCAGAATTCCATTTCTGTGAAGAAGTTCTTTTAGAATGGTGATTTCTTTCCTGAGTCTGACCACTTCTTCCATTTGATTTGAAATTTCTATCAACTCCATATTCAGGGCACACGCAAAGCAGTTCGGTATGCATCAAAAACAGATAAACCTGGTGAACAAGTGAAATACATCAGTGTATTGCTCTGATAAGCTCTGACGGATCCAATTTCAGAGCCTGCTCCACCGGCAACCCGTCGCCACCGATAAGAAGAGTTTTCAATGAAGGAAATTTGCCTCTGAACATGTTCATGCCTCTGCGGGTGTGCCCATGGATTCCTGAGAACACCTCCAGGCCTGTAACAACATTTCCTCTCCGGTGAACAAAATCGACTTCATGATCTCCAATATTCCAGTAATTCAGTTCTTCATCATGTTTCCCGCCGATTCTGCCATGGATGTATGCTCCCACTGCCGCTTCCACAAACCAGCCTCTGATTTGTGGATTCTCTCTTAATCTGCTCTGATCAATTCCCTGCACGGCACTGATCAAAGCTGTATTCAACGGCAGCAGTTTGGGGCTTGACCCCCTCTTTCTAACCACACTACCGGAATACTTCTTCAATCCGGCAACAAGCCCTGCTCCCTGAAGCAGATCAAGATAGTGAGCAAGAGTCGTTGTATTTCCAGTATCCTGGAGCTGGCCCAGCATCTTTGTATAGCTCAGTATCCTGCACGGGTATTCGCAGGCAAGCATGAACAGGTTTCTAAGCAGTATCGGCTTCTCGACCCTGGCCATCATAAGAATATCTTTTGAAATGGAAGTCTCTATGAGGGAATCAAGTATGTAGCTCCGCCAACGGTGAAAATCGCCAATAAGATCTGCTCCACCGGGATAGCCTCCATAGATAAGAAACTGATCAAGATTAAATCCGAAGGAGCCTTGCATTTCCAAAAAAGACCAGTGTCCCATACGAATAAGCTCAAATCGACCGGCAAGGCTTTCAGAGAGACCTTTCTGTATCAGTAAAGCAGAAGACCCCAGAAGCACAACCGTCAATGCAGTCTTGCTGCTGATCTCCTGATCCCATAAAAGCTTTACAATTTCAGACCAGTTCGCAACCTTTTGAATCTCATCCAGAATCAGTACGGTCCGGGTTTTCTGATTCTGGATACTGGCTGCATTCCATCTTTCTTCAATCCACACGGTTCCACTGAATGCAGATAGATCCGCAGAGGCATACAATGTGTTCACGCCATCTTTCTCAAGAGCTTCCATCACCTGCTTTACCATGGTGGTTTTGCCAACCTGCCTGGGACCTGTTACCACCTGTATTCGCTTGGCCGGTTCCATTATACGGGAAAGCAGAACTCTGTATTCTTTTCTTTTGAACATACACCCTTTCATTTACTCAATCTATTGAGTTATTTTACTCAATCGTCCGTGTACCTGTCAAGTCCAGCGATACACCAGACTCGTTGACGCTTCCGTCATATATTACAGCCCTGTCTGAATGGGTTTATCATCACGGGAAAGGCGTACAATGGAAACCGCAGCGACCATACACATAGTTACTGAAAAAACGCAGATTGCACGAAGACAAAAAAGAGCACTGGATGATATTAAGAGCGTAAAGAACACGGGTACACACCCACTCTTCAGTACATTTGAGGTTATCTCACGAACTGAACGCAACTATACCATACACATCCGTTCTGTGGAGCAGTTGATCAATTCCTGCACCTGTCCTGATTACAAGACAAATACCCTTGGAACCTGCAAACACATAGAAGGAGTTCTTCTGCATTTACGCAAGGAACTTGGCCTGCAATGGGAGAAACTTACCTGTGAAGCTCTCCCCCATACTCAGATTTTCCTGCACCGTTCAGATCAGGTTACTGTGCGAACAACACTGCCTTTGCCTTCCGGTTACAGTGACGAGCCCCTGTTCCAGATGCTGAACAGATATTTCGATTCTGAAGGAATACTTCAGGGATCGGCACTGCACAGACTGCCAGCTCTGATTCAGGAGATCAGTTTTCTCAGTCTGGAATTACAGGAAAAACTGTTTATTCATGACGATGTTCGGCTCTTTCTGGAATCCATACAGGATCTGGATTCAATAAAACGCCAGAAAAAATGGTTCCTCGGGCAGATAGAAAAAGGCAACCGATCAATGGAGGTTTTGAAAAAAAGCCTGTATCCATTCCAGGAAGAAGGGGTTCTTCATCTTGCTTTCGGCGGCAGAGTGTTGCTGGCGGATGACATGGGACTGGGCAAAACCGTTCAGGCAATCGGAGCGGTCTCTTTACTCCACCAGCTTCGTGACGTACAGCGTGTGTTGATAGTCTGCCCTGCATCACTCAAACACCAGTGGGAACGGGAAATCCACCGCTTTACAAATTTCTCTACTAATGTGATTGGCGGCCCTCTTGCGGCAAGGCGACAGCTTTACAGAAAGCCAGCCTTCTTCAACATTATCAATTATGAACTGGTAAGACGCGATGTTGACGAAATGCGCATTCTTCAGCCTGATGTGATAATTCTTGACGAGGCCCAGCGTATAAAAAACTGGCGTACCAAAACCGCTGATGCTGTAAAGCAGCTTCAAAGCCGATATGCCTTTGTTCTTACAGGTACTCCACTGGAAAACCGGCTGGATGAGTTGTACAGTGTATTTCAGTTTATCGACCCTGGTATTCTCGGCCCTCTGTGGCGCTTCAATCAGCGCTACTTTCAACTTGAGAAGCGCAAATCAGGCTCCTACAAAGTACTGGGATACAGGAATCTCGATGAACTTAGAAAACGAATAGCTCCTTATGTGCTTCGTCGAACCCGTGACGAGGTTCTTGATGATCTGCCCCCTCGAACAGACAACAACTTCTTTCTGGAGATTACACCACAACAGAAGAAAGCATATGACGGGTTCAGGGAAACCATGGCACGTCTTTTGACGCTAATGCGCAAAAGACCCCTGACTCCGAAAGAACACGATATTCTTCTCCGGTCAATGATGAAGATGCGTATGATCTGCAATGCTCTTGCGTTGCACGATAAAGATATGTCCCAAAAAGACGCTGAAAAAACCTCTCCAAAGCTCCGTGAACTGGGGCTCATTCTGGAAGATGAAGTGATTGGAAATAAACGAAAAGCAATCGTATTCAGCCAGTGGACAGGAATGCTTGACCTGGCCAAACCTGTGGTTGACCGACTTGGCATCGGTCATGTAACACTTTCGGGCAAAGTTCCCACCAGTAAACGGGGAGAGCTTATCAAGCATTTCTTTGAAGACCCTGACTGCAGAGTTTTCTTCTCCAGCGATGCCGGTGGTGTGGGGCTGAATCTTCAAGCAGCCAGCCTTGTTATAAATCTTGATCTTCCATGGAACCCGGCTGTTCTTGAACAGCGTATTGCAAGAGCCCACCGACACGGGCAGAAAAATGCAGTACAGGTGGTAAACCTGATCGCAAAGGGAACCATTGAAGAACGCATGCTGGATACACTTGCCTCCAAGCGTGAAGTATTTCAGGGAGTTTTCGGCACAGATGAAGATCTGAATGAAATCAGTTTCGTAGACACCGGCCAGTTGATCATGCAGCAGATCCAGGAATTGCTGCTGCCAGACACGATTGAAACTGCAATTAAACCTGCTCAGGAAAAAGAAGATAAAACAACCGAATCCCCCACCCTTGCCCAATATGCTGATCTGTTACTTGGTTCATTCCCCGGTCGCATCTTCCTGGTTCGATACGCCCCTTCAATTCCCGGTTTACAGAGTACTCAGCAGGTTCTTCTTGTGGTGGACCAGAACCCCGGCACCGTCAGACCTGTTGCCCAGAGTTTACTTGAAAAACATTTCGCCTCTCAGCCAACTGTTCCCGGTCTTCACCTGATGGATCAGGATGGATACCGCACACTGCTGTCCCTTCTCGGCGGCAATTTTCCGCCCTCTTCAGAGCTGCGGGAAGATGCGGAAATTTACAGAGCCCCCTCTCTGACTGCCCCAAGTGCTGAAGAGCAGCGTCTAAAAAGGCTCAAAAAAACCGAAGAAGGATTTGCACAGGCCGCCAGGCGGTTACAACTTGCGAAGGTGGTCAGCACAGGCGGCTTCCCTGAAGAGGTACTTAAGCCGGTGCGTGAAGCACTTGCATGGGCTCTCTCCTCACACCTTAGCTTGTTTACCAAAGATGCTCCGTCAGACAAATTACCAGGACCCCGCATACTCCAGGCGAAACTTGTGGAGCCTGGTCATCTATCTGACCTGCTGGCGGGAGAGATAGCTCGTGTTCGTGAGTTAACCACACCTCCAGCACCGGAAGAAGAGACAGAACCACCCCCTACAATCAAAGCGGCAGAAGCAATGATCTCTTCTGTGGAAAAACTAATAGACCATGGCAGAGAGCTGGCCATTACAACAACAGTGTGAAGGAGAACAATCCATAACAGCTGTGATTGTTGCAACAAAATGAGGCAGTAATACATCAGCTCAACCAATTCGCTGAACACTCCATAGAATCCGGAAAAACTATTATGTTCCGGAATTGAGAACCAGTTTTCTTCTTACAACAAAGCTGGCACCACTGAATTTTCAGATGTCAGTGTTTTCATCATGGAGAATTTATGAATAATGTAAGCCCACACACAGCCCAGATGAAGAAACTGTTCCTGCTAGCCAAAGAGTTTACCGATATCAACCCCTGGGAAACTGTGCCAGGTGATCTTGTGTTCGGTGTTAAACTTCCAAGTATCAAGGAAACTGGCTACATCCAGACAATCGGCCAGCTTGGTGAGGTATTCGGGATAATGGTTTACAGAGAAGAAACCGCTCTTCACCGAGTGAGGCGATCGAACCATCAGCACAGTATGCTGGAATTGAAAATGTTTACTCTGATCTTTGAAGATCTGAGCGAGCTCCCACCTGAAGCATTTCCTGATTTCGATTCTGCAATAACCGACATTGGGAAGAATTGTCCTCGATTCCCAGTTTTCATGTCACATACTCCCGGTTACATTCCTGAACAGTTAGACGAGAATGAAGCAATCATGCTCACAGAATACCTCGAACAAGCGCTTGAAGTATATCGCAGGAAAGAAACGGAGCAGTTTCATGACCTGGTCTCAAGCGATAGGAAGTGCCTTTACAGGACGTATTTTATGGGTCAGTGGGTAGATTCCGTTGAAAACATTCCCCCCTCTCCCGAACTAAAGGATAAGTTCAAACTGGACAGCCGGCTTCTGAGAAACCTCTGGAAGCTTCCAGCCAGCACAAAAGGCACTCAAGCCAGTCTTTTTCCTTATCCAGAATGCATCGGGCAACCAAACGAAAGACCAGCCATTGCTTACTTGTTGTTAGTAGTCGACGAGGAAACAGGATATGCCGCACATGAACTCTTTGCGCCGGCAGGTTCACTGCGCAGAATGGAACTTTCGATTCCTGGAATTCTTCTAGAAAAAATTATCGAAATGGGCACTAAACCCAAATATCTATTGATTCCAGAGGATGATAAGCTTTTTGACATTATTGATGAGATGGGTATCAAGAAATTGCCCTTCCCGGTGAGAGAAGAAGAAGATGAACTTGAACCACTTGAGAATATCAGTGAAGAGCTCTGTAATTCCATTCTAACCGGCAAGGCTCCAACAAGAAATCACAGTACCCGAAAACAGCCTGCAGCACAAGTAAAATCAAATGGAAAAGTATTGCAGGTAAAGGTAGCCCTGATTGGTAATAAGAGGATCTACAGGAAAATAGCAATCAGTGAAGATCAGACACTGGATGATCTCCACGAAGCAATCTTCCAGGCCTTTGATCGAGAGGAGGAACACCTGTATTCCTTCTTCTTCCCGCCAAAGGCCACAAACTCCAAGCGGGTGATGATGAATTCCAGAGCATTCTTTCCTCCGATGGAAGATGTCATGGCACCATTCAGTGAATACGGTCACTCTACTGAAGCAACAATTGGCTCTCTGAGATTGAGAGAAAAACAGAAATTCTACTACCTCTTCGACTGGGGTGATGAATGGTGGCATGAACTGACCTTCGAGGGCGAATGCAATACAAAGGCAAACAAACTTCCAGCAATCATGGTAAAGAAGGGAGAATCTCCCTCGCAGTACCCGGATTGGGACGAGTAAAAAACCGCTGATTTAAAAATACTCCCGGCTACAAGTGTGCCGGGAGGCATTTGATTGCCTGTTATGCTTCTTGCGGCACTAACTTCCAGTACTGCTTTGCCACAGCCTCACCTATTATTGATGATTCTACCATTGACGCGTATATGGCATATGTATACATTGTATGTATGGAATCAGTTCAAGCAGATTGCACAGGTTTTGTATGGGATGACGGGAATCGAAACAAGAATCTCTTGAAACATCATGTGTCTAACGGGGAATGTGAAGAAATTTTCTTTAATCAACCGTTAATAATTACTATCTGGATAACATCATGCAACCGGTCAAGTGTGATGTCTCCTGGAACAATGAAACTTCTCCACACATCCGGCTTAACGCTAAGCAACTTTACCCTCAGCTGATAAATCCTGTCTTCCATAGTGACTCCTCCAAGTTTCTGCGACTGACAGATAGACTAAACCCACAGCCACAAATATTGACATTAATTAATTATATAACCTATATAGAATTAGCTCGTCTACCATGTGTAGAAGGAGTAACGGGGCCGTTCCTCTCCAAGTGGCGGCCTCAGCCCTTTACTGACTCAAACCAACTTGTTACATCAACAGATCAGGAAAGAAGGAAAGAAACGGGAAAAGTGTCGCATTTAGCTTTCTGCGGAATAACTGCTTTTCTCAACCTGCCAGGGCTCACCTGGTATGTGGGAAATGAAAGTGTCGAGAATTACATCCATCGCTTCATCGAAATCCCATTTAATGCCTGGACGGAGGAGTGGATCAATATCAATTCGGAAATCCGGGTCGTTTCGTTTGCCGTGTAGATTTCTCTCAAATTGAGCCCTTGATATGGTTTTACCTTCTTCCTTCATGTATTGCAGAAAGCATTGAACAACTGTTTTATGTTCTACTTTGCCAGAATGAAGAGCGTAGCGTAGGTCGAACAGGTCTCTGCCTTTCTTCCTCTGGTAAAGTGCACGCAGTTTGGTTCCGAGAAGTTCATTCAGTTGGTAACTGCGTATAGAAGCAGAACCGCTGAACCACGGATTTTTCATTCGAAATTGAACAACAGCAGGAGATTCGACACTGAAATGTTCCCGTGTGTTGATTTCGAATTTCAATCTAAGTTTCACAGGGGGCTGATCTTCCGAGTAGAAACGGTAAACAAGGTTGACTCTGCCCTCTTTGAACTGTCTTTTAGGTTTACCAAGCCATGGATTCATGACCGACTTGATAAGATCAATTGTTTCCCCAATTGGTTCGGGGTTGATCTGAACCAGATCAATATCCTCCGAATACCTTGCTGGAGGGGTCAGGTGGAGCTTGTAAAGAGCGGTTCCTCCGCGGAAGAATAACTTATCTGCCAATGGTCTGTACCTGAACAATTCCACAATGGCCCGGCTTATCACCAGATCCTGCTCTGTCTGGGCATTGGTTCGCCATGGAGCATTTGCTCGCCATGCGGTTATGAATGCTTTCGGAATCATACGTCTGGCTCCACTTCACTGTTTACAACAAGCTTCCATTTACTACAGCGCTTCGATCCCTTCAGGGGTAATGCGCGCCGAAGAGGTATGTAAGTAGAAACAGTTTTCCTGACATGGGAGAATAATTTTTCAGCCAGCTTCATTTCACCAAAAGTATCCAAAATGTAGCCAAGCCTTTGCGACCAGCTCAGAGGAGAAAGTGCAGCTGCCTCAACCAGTTTCCCGGGATTCAGGTTATCCACGAGATCCAGGATAACAGTTACAGCGTTATTCAACCCTCCTGAATGACCCGGGTAACCAAGAAGCTCAAGTGCTGTCACCTCAGGTGTGGCATACCTTACTGTACCCCATGGAGAGTTCATCAATGTGACTGGAACATTTGCAAGAGTACCACGGGCTATGTATTTAATATGGACGCTGTCACAATATATGTCTCTTCTGTTCTTCTCAATCATGACCTGGAACTGCTGCGGTCGCTGATGACCAGCTCCGTATTTTTCAGCGGCGGAAAGCAGACAGACATAGTAATTGGAATTACCCAGATAATTCATAAGCTGATCGATGAAATACTCTGCAGGTGGACACCCCTGGCTGCGATACTCCGGCATAACGATCACATGAAAACTTTTTACCGGTTCTGCAATGAGTCTTTGTTCCTTCAGCCTTCTCAGCCTGGCACGAGTGCTGTTAATCCCGGCACCCATACTCTTGCATGCTTGTTCGGTTGTGAAACAGCAACGCCCTTCAGACAAAAGTTTATCTAAATACTCTCTACTGTTCATTTCCAGCACATCTCACTTATCAATTTGCAGCAATGTTCCCTACTCCAATACAAACAATTACATTTCTTGCTGTATATAACTATTTTCTTTGTATTGTGCAAGAATTGTACTTCTCTATAGACGGAAGACTAATAGACTCCATTGAAGTACAAAACGACTATGGAGTACTCACTCCTGAAAATGCAGGAGTCTATATCCTCAGACTTGAGACAGCAAACGGTTTCACTACAAACAGACCTGTAGCTTTCATCCGATAATTTTTCAGGGCCTCTTTTTTTACCCATGGTCAATCTCCGGGGGTTAAACATTGCAGGGAATAAAAGCTCAGATCAATGTATATTTGATAAAGATCAAAACAGATTGTCGAGTGGCCAGCGGGATCTTCCCCCGCTGGCTCTCTCCGAACCGGACATGAAAGTCTCCCTTCATCCGGCTCTTAAAAGACTGAGCATCCATACAAGAGCCCAGAAGACTGAAGCATAAACAACAAAAGCAAATTCAAAGGAGGAATGCCCTAACCTGGGGGCACTTAAAGAATGTAATTTGGGTATCATGGTAACCGGATTTCTGAGACCGGTGCCCGATATCACAACTGTGTGAGCTACCGGAGGTCTCCGTGCTTACGCTCGGGACGCTCATATTGTTGCCAATGTTGCTTTCCGTGCTTACGCTCGGGACGCTCATATTGTTGCCAATGTTGCTTTCCGTGCTTACGCTCGGGACGCTCATATTGTTGGCAATATTGCTTTCCGTGCTAACGCTCGGGACGCTCATATTGTTGGCAATATTGCTTTTAGAAGCATAAAGGGTCTTGATCTCCTTGTGAACCCGATATTCGTGAGTCGTGAAGATCATGTAACCGCTCACATATTTCTTTGTATGCTTGCTTACTATCTTGAATGGCATCTACGAGAGGCTCTTGCGCCTGTCTTGTTTGCTGACGAGGAGAGCAACTTGGCTGAATAATCCCGATGCGTCCCGGGCGAAAGCACGGCTCTTGATGTAACAAGAAGAACCCGTGATCCCGTTAAGCCTGCTGTAGCATCAAAATCGGCAAAGAAAATCACAAAGCAAGGTGAAGACGGTACACCCTTACACAGTCTTTCCACTTTGCTGACAAATCTCAGCACTTTATGCTGTAACAGATGCAGGGTTGGTGCCCCAAAGGCTGGAATAACCGTTAACCAGTTTACCGGGGCCACCCCTTTTCAGGAGCGAGTATTTGAGCTGCTGAATTTGTAGTCAGTAACGTGAAGTTTAAAAATCAACTAACCAATACACACCATGGAGATATCTACCATTCAACCCTGAAACCGCAGCCTAATTATGGGATTCTTTCGTTGCTTATTTTTAGGTCTAACATTGACTGCACACAGTACTCATTGCAAGACTATGAGTTGCATGCTTTATCCTGGATCATCTCTTGAAGTTCTGTAAGATAGGAATCGGAGTTTTATCGGGGCGAATTGGCTACCTTACGGGCAGGTCGCGGGATTGTGAAAATTCATTGTCCTATTGCTCTGGATCAGATCATCAGCACCTTGAACAAACGAGCACTCAACTCACTTAGACTGAACGGTTTGGCGATAAAACCCATGAATCCAAAGTCAGAATATTCAGCCAACACAGGGTTGTTTGAGTAACCGCTTGATACAATTGCCTTAATATCAGGATCAATTTCAAGGAGCTTTGCTATTGCTTCTTCTCCTCCCATCCCTCCGGGCACAGTCAGGTCCATGATAACTACATCGAAGGGCTTATCTGATTCTTTTGCAGCTTTATAAGCATCGATTGCCTCCTGCCCGTCCCGAACAGCAGATGCCTCAAAACCCAGACTGCACAGCATTTCAAGGGCTACCTTACTTACCATTTCTTCATCGTCCATAATCAGTATTCTGCCTATACCAACCTTTGGAGGTTCCTCATATTCGGGCTCAACCTGCGGTATTTTGTCTGTTGCCGGAACGTAGATGAAAAATGTTGTGCCATGTCCTGGTTCTGACTCAACAGTTATCAATCCATCATGTTTTTTAATTATTGAATACGCAGTCGCAAGACCCAAACCGCTGCCTTTGTCCTTGGTTGTGAAGTATGGATCAAATATCCTCTGAAGATTTTCTTCAGATATACCTGTTCCCTGATCATTTACGGTCACCTTTACGAACTTTCTGTCTTTCTGTAGAATAGCAGGTACTGTCTTTCCCATTACATTCTCTGCTTTAATAGTGAAAAGACCACCGTCAGGCATGGACTGATGCGCGTTGATCGTTAAATTCTCGATGACCTGTCTGAATTGTACCACATCGACGTCAACAGCCCAGAGATCATCGGGTTGACTGTATTCAAAGCTGATATTCGAACCGCTTAGAATGAAAGTCACTGAATCAGTGATTATCTCCGAAATTAAAGTTGTTGCCCTGAGAGGCTCTCCCCCCTTGGAGAATGTAAGAAGCTTGTAAGTCAGCTCCTTTGCTCTGGTGGCTGCTTGCTGTGCATTGCGCAGAAACCTTGTAGCTTCACCTTCCGGCGTCGAAAACGTCTTTGCCAGGTCAATATTGCCCAGTATTCCGGTCAGTATGTTGTTGAAATCGTGCGCGATCCCTCCGGCAAGCACGCCAATAGATTCTATTCTCTCGACTCTTAAGAATTCTACCTCAATCTTCTTGCGTTCAGAAATATCAAGCGCAACGATCTGAACCCCGGATCTGTCCGGATAAGCAAAGGGTATGGCTACCATCTCGACATCAACAACGGAGCCGTCAACCCTTTTGAATCTTCTCTCCGTCAGAGGGATTTCATGATGATTCGCCAGCATTTCGGTTATTGAATCCATCACGGATTCACAATCGTCCGGATGGATAAAATCCTGAAGTGGTTTTCCATTGATTTCGTCCGAACCTTCCGCTCCGAGAAGCCTTATCCCTGCATTGTTGGCAAAGGTGAGATTATTGTCATTGAAGATAAAGATGGATTCCGGCGAAGACTCAACAAGCCTGCGATACTTTCCCTCTGATTTCAGCAAAGCCTTTTCAGCCTCTTTGCGTCCGACAATATCAGTGAATACACTCAGAGAGCTTTCAACGATGCTACGGTCTTTCTCCTCAAAGGGGAAACGGAATATTTTATCCTCGCTATTGTTGCCGATCAGAAGCGCAACCCCTTCGTGCCGGTTGAAAGACCACAGTATGTATGGTGTTTCAATTGCGCTGCAGAGAGTACTTGCAATAGCGTCCGGCTCAGTTTCCGAGTTTACGAAAAGGAATTCCGGCGCCCTGCCCGGTAACTTGATTACCGGCTTAACATCCTTTTCTGAACCAGGCGTGAACTCTGAAATAAAAGTATCAGCAACCTCATCGTATCGAAGAATGAAAATGCGATCTGCCGACATGCTGCTCATAATGGCCTGGAAGAAGTGATTTTCAATGCTCTCGATAGAGACATCACTGTTGATCAAATTGTATGTTTTCAGAATAAGCGAATTAGTGGTTCGGGATCGCCTGACATCTTTTTGAACTTCGGTAAGTTCCTGCTGTAACCTCAATACCCGTCGACCAAGTTCATCACACTGCAGTCGATAAAAATCTCTCTCGGGTTGAAAATTACTCATTAATCTATCCGTTTGTGAATATTGTCAAAACTCCTGTCCAGTCCAGTGGACGGCTACGCCCAAGAAACGGTGCGATCTCCACGCCCGAGTAAAAGCCCAGGAATGGTACGCTCTTACCTATTGTCTTCCTTACGACATCAGCCTCTTCGATCTCAGAACCGCTGAAGCCGGAAGCTCTTCCCGCACAGTCAATATACAGGGCGAACTCCGAGTTTCCCAAGTCAGTATTTTCGATCAACTCAGCTGTACCACTACCGACCGATTCAACCATCAAATGATTGTCCCGTGACATTACCTGAACCATATCACCCTGCTGAAAATCCGCCTCAAAGATCGTTACAGAACCCTCTTCCGGGTTTGAATCAATAATAAGGCGATTTACATACATCTGTTCGTTGAAGGGGGCGTATGGTTCTCCATACTTCTTGCCAAGAGTAACTATGAAAGGTTTCTTTGAATTGCACAATTCTTTCGAGTCGATCCCAAGCATTTCGCTGAAAACATCCGTTGCGGGACGGCCATCAAGTTCGTAAAGGACAGGACCATCGATCCTTGTTATTTCCTTAAATGAGCTGATAGGTTTGCAGCCATGCATAATTCTCGTATGCGGAGTTAAGCCCCCGGGAATAACTATTCCTATGACAGAATGCTCCACCGTCTTGCATCCATCGAAAACAAAACTGGGTGAAAATGAAAAATCTCCAAGCAGACCTGAACCAATGATATTCAGCGCACCTTTCTTAAGCCCGGCGTATAATCCGTCTATCAACGTGCTGCCGGTATATAGTACAGGAGGCGGTATTGATCGAAGGTTGGTATAAAAAATGAGCACTGTGTCACCTTCGACTGTTATTTCATCCAGAGCCAGACCGATCTCTTTTCCAGTCTTGAATTCACCATCTCTTAAATTGTTATTCACCACTAAGCCGGGTGCAGGGAAAGCGGAAGTGAATACGGCGAGGCCACATTCGTAACCGGTATATCCAAGTGAATCATTCGTAATGATTCCAGCCGTTGCCCCGCCGTAAATCGCAATATCACCAAGCTCGGATCTTATTCCCGAAAGAATTCTGTCAGGTCCATGCCTGCCACCGCAGAACGCCAGCACCCAGGAGGTGGTTTCCTTGTTTTTGAACTGGTTCTTCGCCGTACGGGCCGCTTCCCGGCCAGCTTTTTCTGAATCCGTATCGTTGCTGACACCTATATACGCCATTTTCTCCTCCTTTCCAGTTAATATTTCTCTTAAATGAACTCATGTAAACCCTTATTCAAAATTGTGTTTACTGATCAATATAACCGGCATCTGCCGGAAGAATAACTATCCTTCTAAAAAGCTTCCCTGTATTTCTTCTTCAGATTTCTTAATCTGTATCGATTATATCCTGTAATTCTATATATAGTATCCCTTTGCATGATATTAGTCCAGAGAGGTTCTTTCAGCCTGAAAATTGAGTATACCCTTTTAAGGACGTATGCCAGAATGGTCTCCTCCGAATTATCCTGAAGGTTGACATCGGGTGGATGATTGTTTCCCTGTTGATTATGTACAGCATTTTTTCCCTGCTGATTCCCTTCGGCTGAAGCCAGACGGGCCTCAATAGATCCGAATCGTTGGAGATCTGACCAGTCGATAGAGCGTAATTACAAAGGGGTGCTCCGTGAAACACTCTTATTCCACTTGTAATGAAGACGAGATCCCGTCTGCTGATTTTGTTTTCGATGAACTTGAATGTTTCTTTAATAGTGGACTCATCCTCACCCGGCCCACCGAAGAGAAAATACCATACCACCGGTATGCGGCTATTACTTAAAATCCTTGCGGCTCGTTCAACACTTTCCAGTGTAAAATTCTTGCCCAGCGACTTCAGCATTTTCTCAGAGCCTGATTCGGGTGTACAGGAAACCTCGATAAAATTCGCTTCCCTCATCAGTTCCGCAAGTTCTGCGGTAACGGCTGCCGGATTGATCCCCATGGTATTGAAGGAAGTTCTGATCCTCCTCCTTTCAATTTCCCTGCAGATGGCAATGGCATGGTCCACCGGAATATTGAAAGTTGAATCGGTGAATTCTATCACATTGGGCTTACAATTCGCTACAATTTCTTCAATCTCGTCAACGATTTTGACTGGATCTCTCAGTCTGTATCTGAAACCCTCAATTTCGTTGTAGACACAGTAGCTGCATTTCAGCGCGCAGCCGCGCTTAGTCTGAACGGGGTACGGAGCATAATCAAGGCCGTATCTTCTCCAATCAACCCACCTGTATATCCGAGGTAATGCAAGGTCATCAAGATTCTCGATTCTCCTGACGGGATTCCTTACGATCTTCCCATCATCCCTGTACAGAAGTCCTTCGGTCGAAGAGGTATCCGATTCCGATTCGATGTTACGCGCGAATTCAACAAAAGCATTCTCGCCTTCCCCGCATATGGCGTAATTTACACCCAAATAATCCATGATCCGTTCGGGCATGATGCTTACGGCTGAGCCTCCGATTACGAGCGGTGCCGATGTCGCTTTTCGTACAGGATCAATGACATCTCTTTTGATATCTTCCAGATAAAAGAAGGAGGACTGCTGGTCAAGATTGTCAATATTCCTGATTGATATCCCCACCAGATCCGGCGCGAACCCAGTGATTCTTTCAGATATCTCGAACGAGGGGTTATCGGAATAAAGTATGTCCAGCAGTTGAACTTCGTAACCTTCCCGCTCGAGGCTTGAAGCAACATAGCAGGCTCCAAGAGGCGGAACCGGCCAGGGATGCCTCTCCCTATTTGAAGAGATCAGAAGTATTTTCACGGCAAATCCATTTTCAATCCAGGGTAGTAACCTGCCAGTATCCGCTTTTCGGCCGTTGTCAGGTTCTCCAGCAGATTCGGTTTTATTTTCCTGAAATGGTTAACCAGTCCAATATCGTACAGGGTTCTCCGGTCGTTCAGTTCGCGCACTGTCCGCTCCTTAATAATCCGGTGGTCACTTTCATAGAAATACCGATACATTTGCGGATCGTTTTCACGTACCTGTTCCCTGACTGTCGTTAAATTAAGTCTTAAAGGAACAGCTGGTGCTCCGTTCACTTTTTCGAATGGTAACAGTTTTCCGATGCTTTCAAAATAGAATTTCCTCCGATAATAGGTAGAATGACGCGGATGGATCATCATGCAGAAATCGGTACAGCCCAAAAGGTCGCTACCAAGAATAAAGGCTTTTCTAAACAGAGACATCAGTATTCCCAAACGATGCTCATTCGGCAGGGTTGTATCAACAGCCAGAGCTGAGAATTCACAAATAGTAGAACCCGTTTCACGAATTCTGCCGATCTCTTCACTGAAAAGCTCGTCAATGGGAAGTCTTCCATCGGTTTCTCTTACCAGTGTAAGTGTACCGCATACTTTCCCGTTTCTTTTTACGATCACCAGATAACTCGAGGGCAGAAGATTGTAAAACCCTATTCTCATCGAAGATCGATCTGTCTTTTGAAGACCGGATTTCATATACGTTCTATATACTAAACTGAACGCATCCTTCATCTCATCTATTTTACAGGTAAGGATTGAATCCGAGAACATACTATCCGTATTTTCATCCTTGGAATCGATACTTTCACCCCCGTATTTATTGATAACACCACCGGTAAGAGCAGTATTGCTCCGGCTTTCGTGAGCTTCATTATCCGATGCAGAACATCCGCTGCGAATCTTAGCGAGCGACAACCGTAATCTTGCGATTAAGGAGAAAAACACCGCTTGAAATGAACCTTTTAGATTCTGTGGCGCCTGGTTGCATCCAGCACAAACTTCTCCCGGTAAAAACCGCTCTTTGTATTGCATCAGAGTCTCTATTGACTCGTACAGAATATTGCCCTGTGGATTTCGCACTGATTGATCGTTACAGCATATAGAACTTCCATCTGCGGCAATAAAAAAATTGGCGTTCCAGAGACATGGGAATCTGAAACTCCTGACAAGATCAACTATCTCAACCGTACTATGAAAGAAACGCTTAACCACTAGCTGCATTCTGATTTTCACTTCATTGACAAACTGACCGTTGTAACGTTTGAAGAGATCTCTATACATTTCGACCGATGTAACGGAATTGCGCAGTAAGCCTGAACGGTTACTTGTTGCGGGGAAAAGAACAAGCTCTATTTCATGAAGTTCATTCCTGCGTGCGATTTTCGTTAAGCAGTTGATCGTTTCAGGAAAATCACGCCTGATAATCTCAGTTTCAGGAGGGGATATGTGAAAATAAAGCCTGGAAAGATGGCCGCATGCACGGAGAGCCATCGCCTTCTCAATACCCGGCAAGACTCTGGACAGCAGGGCTTCTCCCTGTTCGCTGTCACCTTTCATTATCAATCCGTACGATTCCGGATCGCTTGTGGGAAAAGAGATAATCAACGAAATACTGTTGTCCACGAAGGGTGCCAAAATCTCTGGTTTGTATAACGACGAACCATTGGTGACAACGGAAATTTCCGGCGGGGGCACGATGGATGCGTCCCATCCCCTGAGCATATCACCGAACATCCTCAACCTGTCCGCAAACTCCGGATGGAGTGTAGCCTCGCCATCACCTGAATTGGCTACGTAACGTACATATATACCAGAACTGGCAGCTTCAAGTATCCGTTTTATAAGGGTTTTTGTTACAACATACGGCTGAAACTCTTTCGGTCCCCTGTAGTTCGTCTTATTAATACCGCACAACCTGCAGGAGTAATTGCATATTCCGTGAACAAGGCTGTTATTGATCGATATTGGCCGCCGCGTTCGCATACGCAACTATCTCTTAAAGAGAGAGATGCATTTATACAGAAATAACCATAATAATATATAAATTGTTCCACTCCGCCTTTCAACCCCTAAACTACATTATCAAGTATCCGATGCATTTAGTATACAAATCTATTTTATACAAAACAAATCAGTTTCGCAAGACAGTATTCGTGGGTTTCCCTGGGAGACCGCTCCTGCAGTTAATCAGCTCGATCTAATCGAGGTTGACTGTACGACGCATTTACAAGTAGTGTAATACGGTGATAAATGTACCAAATTTGGAAATCTGGAAGAACACGCAAATAAAATAAATTCGGAGATACCTATAGTGCTTATGACGGGTTACGGTCTGGAAGAAGAAGCCCCCTCCAACCAACTACCTCCTATACAAAACCAGTAAAGCATGCCACAGCAACAATAACATCCACACCACACCCCAGAAGATTGAAGCATAAACAACAAAAACAAATTCAAGAGCGGAATGCCCCAATCTGGGGACACGCAAAGAATGGTATTTGGGTAACATGGTAACCGGATTCCCGAGACCAGTGCCCGATATCACAGCTGATATGGTTGGACCAGTCAAGAGGGAATAAGCTTTTTCTTTTCTTTTTCCTTTCTTTCAAGGGATCAACAGCTGGTGTCAGTCAATCGACGGTCTGATCATACTGATATCCGCGGGTTGATTACCGCATTTCATTTATTCGTCTGGGGTTACCTCACTCTTGTACCGTGCGTACAGATACTTCTGGAGATCCAACTCATCCCAACTTACTCCCAGTCTGGTTCATTGACACTTGCTCATTCAGCTCCTGGATCCCTCAATTCTCTTTACAACTTCCAGCATATTCACAGTAGGAAGTACATAGGGACCGGAGGGGAATGCCCCTGTTACAGACGCAAGATGGCCCCTGAGAAGGCCATACAGAATTGTGCAACCATTCACTCGAACAATGCCTTCCATGTCAGAAATACTGGTTCCTTTGGGAAAGGAGAAGATACCGACAATTTCCACATCAATGCTCCAACCAAATCCTTCAGGAACTACCTTGACTCCAAGTGTAAGTTTGTAATTGTACTCATCATCCTGGTTTTTAGCAACTGAATATGCAATTGACGAGTTGTACTTCAGCTGTACTTTACCGTCTACAGCAGACTTCAGTGTCTCTTCATCAGGAGGGAGCATCTCAATGTTAGACCTCATGATAACAAAACTGTGCAGATTTACAGCAGGCTCCATCAGGCACCTTCTTTAGCCATGTATGAGATAGAATCTTCCGCAATAACACAAGTTTCCTGCTGAACTGATTCCTCATAGATAATGTCTTTTAAAGAGTCCTCTGTAATCCTCCTGGGAGCTGTGTCATACTCCTGAGTGGTGTGGAACCAATACTCATCCTGCTTTATGAAGGATTTGATCACAACTTCATCCTCATAGTTCATTAGCCTGAGCACAACATCCTTCTGCAGAGCGGCGGCAATTTTTGCCACGGAATCAAGAGTGAAGTTTGCAGTTTCATTAAGAATACGGCTTACATACTGCCTGGATTTTCCCAGTCTTTTTGCAAGTTCGGTTTTGGAAATAGACTCTTCCTCCATAACAGTAAAAATGTCACTTGTAAGCATAGCCTTCATGTAATCAACAAGAAAAAGGGGATCTGCCTCAAGTCTGGAATCTTTCTTTTTAGTCATTCTTATCCTCTTTCAGCAATTTCAGAAAGACGGCTCTCTGTCTGTATGCTTCTTTCATCGCATCATTCTGTTTCTGAATAGTATTCTTCTTATCATTAGTCTTCCAGAATCCTCCAGTGCAGATAACCAGTTCTTCCCTTTCGGTTCCCCTGTTATGCAGGAAGCAAAAGAGTCTGGCGTTCTTACGGGGAGCCTTTATCTCAACAAGCCCCGGATATCCAATACAACTTACCAATCTGAGAGATTTTGGAATTTTTCTATTGAAACACATCATTTTGATTCCACCCATGATTCCACGATAATCTTCCGGTGAACTCTTTTTCCATTCCAGCAGGTTATCAAGAGCAGGTGCTTTCCCATCAATAGCGTCCCAGCCCGCTCCGC
>JAGLOJ010000072.1 GCA_023139045.1 Candidatus Sabulitectum sp. | reverse complement strand
GGTTTTGTAGTAAACTCACGCTAGTGCAATCGCATAGACCACTTCATAAGGTTGCTCTTCAAAGAGGTTGCCAAGAAGATCCTGCACCGCTTCAAAACTACCAACTAGATAAGCAGGGTAAGGAGTTTCACGGTACCGCACAGAAACGCTGGAGATGCATTTCTCTGTAACGATATACCTGTCCAACTGCTTTGCTTCAGCAAGCATTCTCTCGGTCATAATGATCTCCATATCTCAATGAGATATTTCTAATACCAATTGAATTGGGATTAGGAATTTTCTCAAATTGTATTTTTTTGTGTACATGTCGGTTACTGTGTAGTAGCAGCGTTTTCGGAAGAAGGAAGTGAGACTACCTTCTCCTTTACTGAAGATTACCTTCACCCTAAGTTAAGATGAAGGTAAGTCTATGTAAGCGCCTGTTTGAACACACCCTGGATTGTTGATTTCAGTGTTTTCTGTATCAAGCAGCTTCCCTGTAGAGATGATCCATGAAGTAATCTCCGATCCTCTCTTCATTCTGAAGACCGGCTCTTCCCCTGCCATGGTGACTGAGTCTGTGTGTAATGGCTTGCATCAGATCCCAGGCTGAATGTGTACCTCCAAGAAGTTTGGTAATGTGACCCCACTCTCCGTTGGGAAGACCTGTCTCATTGGCTACACGGGCAAGCAGATCTATGGTAAGCGGGATGTCATTCAGCACATTTACCCTGGGAACAAGATTCTTCACTTGGTTGATACCAGATTCAAGGTGAATGAGTGCAGCAGCTATGCTGAACTCGTTACTGATCGTGTGCCTGAGAGTGTAAGACGAGAACATCTTTGGAGACACAAGACCGTTTGTGCAGGACAGTACATAGCCCATAAGGACCATACGGAACTGACAGGAACCGTCATAGCTGTTTTCCACCCTAAGACCAAGACTAAGTGTATCGTCCACCTGGGGGGCATCTACAGCGACATCAGACCGGAACATCTTAGCCCAGTATCTACCTGTCCAGACTTCTCTCTCTGGAGTCCAGCGGATAACGCTCTCTGACAGGATCTTCTCTGTGGCTTCTGCGACCTGAGTATTGGAGATCAGGTTGTAGTTGGCGCTGTGGATGTTGATGCAGTCCCATTCCCCTTCATCGTTCAAAATCTCAATACCCTTGTGGGTAACATTGGCTCCATTTACTCGAACACGGGCTGCTCGGACTTCTGCGAGAGGCGATGTAACCGTCACTCGGCTTCTTTCTTTCTGTTCCATGGTTTTTCCTTCGCATTTGGGTAAGAAAAAGCCGGGCAACCCATAAGCGGGTTCTCCGGCGGCACAACAGGCATCTCAGATAATTGAAGCCTACTGGCTTCTTCTAGTTTTTCTTCTTTGGTTTCCTTTCAGATAGAACTGTTAGAAAGGCCACCGCCAGGGCTTTGATGATGACCTCAATAAGTTCGGAAGTTTTCTTGTTGGGCATAATATCCTCCAAATGGCAAATGCAGTGCCGAAATTCATATCTCCTTGACTGGAAAGATCTAAGAAGCCTGTATTGTATTTATAACTCAAAAAACTGCAATTTCACCGAGACCTGAAAAAAAGGAGTAGGAAACCAGTAATCTGGAGAGGAGTATCATTATTATGCTCAAACTTTGCTCAGGTTTTTGCCGATCTCTTTGTATAAACACCAAGTATTTATCGGGAAATATTAACTGCAGGTCTCTCCTCTTTGGGGCTGTCCTCAGAATGGGGAGGGTTACGCCTATTCGTTTAATTTACCCGCAATACGGCAAAGACCATGTCCACACATAGCGCTTCTTCATTGACTTACGTGATAGTTTACCATTTGAGTAAAGTATCATGGCATGTATATGATTTTCGGAAGAGCCTCTTGTTTTACCGTCTTGCTGCTAAGTCGCGGAGTGAGGAAATGAACTCTGAGTGAATATTCGCACGGATCGCATGCCGAGCCTTCAGAAGTATCATTGAACACTTGATGGTTGGATGATCAAACTCAGTATCAATCACTGCGGATATATCGTGAACAGTAATTTGTGGGTTTCGAAGAAGGAATCTGTATTCTAATCTTTGACGCCATTGATTCGAGATAAGTTGTACCAACCAAGGGCTAACAAAATCCTGTAACCCTGCTTCTTTAAAAGTACTTAAAATATTTGCGTGGCAAAACCAGAGTATCTCTGGACTGAGCGATTGATTAGTAAAACATACAATCGAAGCAAGGATCCGCTCAGTCTCACTGTATGAAGAATCAGTCATCAGTTTCTGAATCTCAAATTCCTTAAGCTTGCATATGCGTTTTGCAATCCCGATAGCATTAGAAAGGGTATCATCATTCTTGATTGATTCACTCCAAGCATTGAGAATATCCAAGCATGACTGATTCTTTTGATGTCCAATGAGCAACCCTGCTAGGATAGTCTGTTCAGATAGCCAATGTGAAACATTCTCAGGAGGTTTCTTCGGAATTTCCTCATCAAATTCATCATTTCCGCTTATTCCCCGATTTTTTGCGTTCATGACAAAACCAATACTACATAAAAGCTTCCATCTATTCTTAGGCAGGTTATGTATATCACCTATAAGTATGCTTTTACGCATCACTGAATTCTGCACGGAACCATATGCGAATGGATATTTCCCATTAGAAACAATGGATTCGACCTTATCAACAATTTCCAAACATGCTCCTATTTGCACTGAGATATCTGCGATAATAGCCCAGCACATTTCGATTGGTACAGGCTCGAGATCCAGTAACCTCTTATCTGGTCCAGGGTTCCCACACATTCCTGGAACAACATCAGCAATCTGATCGTCATGAGTGCCTGACAGTTCATCCTTTATACTCAGTAGCACGTGGCCTGCAAGTCTTGTTTGAGCAAAGGCTTGCGACTGATCAGCAAATCCAGATAGAATCTCAAATGCACCAATGAGTAGCTCTAAACTTGCTCTGCTCTCACCGAGTTTCCAAAGGGCATATCCAGCATCAACAAGTAAGCCAAAGTGTTGTGGGGATAGGCCAAGCCGCAAAGCAGCATCAGCAGCATAGTTGAAAAATCGATGTGCGAAATCCCATTGATTTGCCTTACCAGCCGAAATCCCTGCCTGTCTTGCTGATATGAATGTAATTGAATCGTCATCAAAAGGAGACTCTTCGAGCAATCTCAAAGACAAATCTGTTTCCTTGAAGGACTCGACATATCTTTCTGATTTCTGCATTACAGCAGCTTTTCCATCGTGGATCAAGTACGATTGACCAAACTCGACCTCGACTAGACTCAGATGATGAAATGCGCCTTCGAAATCCATTTTGTATTCACCAATGACAATTCCGAGGGCTCTGCCAACTGCAAGAGCTAATTCTTTGATTCCGATTTCTCTAGCTAGATCAATAGTCATAAGGAAAAGCTCAACACAATTGTCCCAATTAGGATTGTCGGTCTTGCTCTCACCAATCCAGATAGCATCTATGAATCCCCTTGCAAAAGGCTCGTTGTTCTCAAATATCGACAAACACTCCCTTTGTTCCGGTGTCTCAAGTTCTTCCAAACCATCCAGTAAGGACCTCAGATCCCCAGCATCCCTACACTTCACCAAAATACCTGGCATCATTGCCTGAAAAAGATCTTCTTTGAACCACAATGGTAATTTAAAATCAATGGAAAGGTCATCTGTCTCCTGAAGGCTTTCCCATTGGCACTGCGTTCTATGAAGCTCCATCAGCAAACCAAGAAGGACGGATGGATTAACATCCCAGTAGGTCACTAACTGTGGATAGCAATGCATTATCAATATTGCCTTCAATTTAGTAGATTCAATCGCTTCTACATCCGACTTCCATTCAGCTACTATGTTGTCAATTGAAGAAATGTCCTGGGAGATGGCAATTCTAAATCTCAAGCTGTGGAAGAAACATTTCTCCACTGAACCAAGCTTAAGTGTCTTGGAGACGGAGTGAACATCTACAAGAGGTAACCATGACATGTACCTATCTATATCATCCCGATGCTCGCTTGCACAAGAAAGGACACTATTGATGCACTTCATAAAAGCGATCCCATTCCCTCCCTCGAATGAGTGCATGATGGACCAAGTAAGCTTATCAATGGTAATAATCTCTTCATTAAGATAGATATCTGCAATGCAATAATTTAAACCTGCAACACGTGCGGCTGTCCAAATTTGTTTTCCAACATTCAAGAGAGTTGGTGTCACTCTGTACTTGGCAGCATTTTCTTCAGATATCCAGGGACCGTTCAACGCATCGAACACTTCACCAGGAAAGTCTAACTCCGGATTGATTGTAGCTACTTGTACTGCAATTCCCCTGTTAAAAGAACCCTTAAGCAGAGAGAGTCGATACAGCAATTCCTTCTCTGAAGACTCAAGAGAAGAAACAAGCCTTCTTGCTTCTTGGCGCAAACCTGAAACTTCTTCCGAAACCTTCCCAATATCGGTTAAATCAGGGGGCGGCCAGTTCTTGTCGTGAAGTACATCAAGTCTGGCACGAAGAAGCTCTGGGTGACGACCTGTCTCACTTATAAGGATTACTTTCCATTGCTGAACGCGGTCAACTGGGCATCCCTTTTCCCTAATCCATATGTCTAGCTCATCCGGTGTTAGCAACGTAACTTCTTCAGATGACACTGGATTACTCAGGGAACTTTCCAGCAATGCTGGCATAGGATCACAACTGGTAAAGATAACCCTTACGCCACTTGAGGCAATGCTATCTATTATGTTGGCAACCTCTGAACTGTCAGTCTCATCACATACTTTATTGAATTCAATACTATCGAAAATTACGCCACTAACTTCTGGATCTTGAGCAAGCATAGCCATTACAATCTCAAGTCGATCAGTAACTCTGATTCTCTCACCGGTATTCATCCCTACTGAGACCCAGTTCTCGTTCTTAAAATTACAGACAGTTGCTATAGCTACCGTAGTCTTGCCGCTTCTTCTCAAGCCACTGAGCACTGTCAGCTGTGATTGGCCAACAATTCGGGTTAGACGAGAAACAAGCTCATCTCGAGGTAGATACCATCTAGGGACCTTAGCAAGCTGCTTAATCAGAGAAATACTACTTAGTGTAACACTGGAACCAACCTGACCTTCAAGAGCTTTAGCAAAGTTTACCTCTATAGATTCAACTTTACTCTTGAGTTCGTCGAACTTTTTACGGGGAACAGCGGTAGCAGCTGACTCGCGAACTAATCTCTCTAGTTCGTCAAGGGTTAAGATACGTTCACTTCTTTCTGGGGCTGTAATTCGCTCACTCACATAAACATATAGCCTATCAAATACATTATCAGTGCAGTCCAAGGTGATTTCTAACTTACCAAGCAATTGAGTAAGTTCCTTCAGGATAAGACCTATTATTTTCTGAGTATTCTCAGCCTTACCAGTCCAAGTAATCATATCTAAGAACTCACTCTTGAAAACCTCAACAGGAAGTTCTTCTACGAATTGCTTAAGCTCAGGGCTTAATTTGGAACACTTTAGGATAAGACCTCTCAGCTGGTCTATCTCATCAGCACCGGAAACTCTATTCCATACAACTAGTCCGGGATCAGAGAAGCTACTATCGCGTTCCTGAGCGAAGCCTCCTGTTGTGATGAATGCACTGTGAACAATCCTGCTCTTATTCGAAGTACGAGTAGTCCACCAGCGATTCAAGAAGTCATGCACATCTGGGCTTCTTAAGGAGAAAGATGTTACTGTTGCCTTGACTTGAATAGTGTCTACTTGGGAAGGCTCAGTTACATCAAAGTCTTCTGCACACTCCAGATAAAGAACTTGATCCTTAGAGGTGAGAGTAATCCATGTGAGCATGGATCTAAGCATCTGGTACCTAAAGCCGCGGATAGTATGATGAGCCATATTGGCTTCTGGTGCAGTCAACGGTTCAGGATGCTCAAGATTACTTGCTGCCATTGCTTCCTTAAAAGACTCTGATACACTTCGGGGAGATGTAGCCATGTCTATGCATTGGTATTCACTTCCTGTTCTTAGTGAGATTGCTTAGTTGAGAAAGGAGTGGACGGAATTCCCTGGCCTCCGGCGGGGCAGGTAAAGATGAACCCGATGTGTACTCGCGATCTCTATGCTCTGCCATAATCCCAGTGCATAGAATGAATCTATCTACAAATGGCTCTCCGGATAGATTCTTAAATCTCGATGGTACAAAATCTGCACCAGGATTCTCTTTCATTTCAGGGTCCAGAACGAATACGCATTCAGTTTCGTTATCGCTGTTCGGTGTCACGTCTCGTAGGGTTCCATCCTTGGATTGCCACACCACATGTGCTTGAGCTTCAATCAAGATGTCAGGGATCCACCACACTCGCCATCCTTTCAATGCATACCCACCTTCTTCCGCGATTGCTCGTGTAACATTCTTGCCACAAGCAGAGTATCCAGCATCGATTCTCGGTTCGACTTGAATACGAACCGGTTTTTCCCCTGAGAGCTCATTTGCAAACAAAATAATTGCTTCATTGAGCGTGGCTGGCACTATCAACACAGAATCCTCCTCTGGTGTGTAAGGCCTGGCTTAGCTGATTGCAAAGCCCGTTACCCACTCCGCTACGCAATTCTGCCACAGCCCACTGTTAAGTTTATTATTTGTCTTGCACCTTAATCACAAGCTACATGAGAATGATAATATGTAGTTCTGCTAATCACAAGGATTTGCTAGAGCATCACTTAATCATTACCGGTATCAACTAAAACCCATTCTTGTATAACTCGTCTCTGGCTTCCTGCAACCACTTAACAAGTGAATCAATCTGATCGGGATGAATAATAATTGGGAAATCGTTGGTATCAATGTGATCGGGTTGGGAAATCTCAATCAATTCATTATTTGTTCGAACAATAAGCTCTTTCATCTTCTTCTCCATCTTCGATCTTTCCTATCTTTTTAAGGATGTTGTTGTTAGTAGGACGTTGTAATTATGGTTATTCATCAAAGAGCCTATCAATCAGCGAATCTCACTCTCCATCCTCGCTTTCACTGAACGACTCAAGAATGGAATCCAAGTCCGCCACTTGCACTCTTATTGTATTCATTAGCTCTACTACTACTGGTACAGTATCATTTATTCTAAGCAATACTTCACTATTATCACCAAGAATAATGAATTCAGTCGCTTCATCCCATATTGTATTGTTGTATTCATCAATCTCTTGCGGAAATCGAATCCAATAGATTGCATAGTTTATGTGCTTGTATTCACATGCAAAATACAATGGGTAAACGGCATTCGAACCAATTACTAGTGAATCTGGTGGTTCCTCAAGATACCATTCAACTTTCTCATCTTGCGTTAAATACAACAGCTTTGTTACAATTTCCACCATTTTTTTTCTCGTACTCATGGCGCATCTATTTCCAATCTGAGTCTAGCAGGGAATCCTGCACTTGAGTAATTAACTGATTCAATAGAGTATATGATTTCCTGAAGTCCTCTTTGGTCAAAGAATGTAGGACATTTGTCTTTCGCTTAAAAAATGCTTTCTTTTGATATATATCTTGTATCTGTCGTGAAATATCTTTTTCCGGTTGCTTCAATTTATCATTCATGTTGTTAATCTTCGCCAATATGGTTGATGCAGCATCAATTGCATCGATTTTTCCAGTTGGCCAATTACCTAGCGCTTCAATCAACTGATGCATTGCACCCTTTATGTCGCCAACAAGTTCTGGCACTCTTGCTTTATTGCGATATGCTTTTCGCAGACTCTTCGTAAGTATTAAAAGAAATACCGTTAATACAACTCCAACTATTGAAGCGATATATGAGATATTCTGTACCCATATCGGCATTGTACTATCCTTTACCTATATCGTTATCAGTTATCTATTTACGTTCCAACTACTAGTACCATACAGTTTTGATTCCACTAATACCTCATGCTTCAAAAAAATCTCAGTTTAAGCTGCAATAGGTCACATTCTTTTCTCGAGATAGTTGAACTGGCATCTTCTTCCAACATTCGATGCAATATGTGGCTGACCGACACTCACTGCAATAGATGTCTGTATTATTGTAATTGCTGATAGACCAATGTTAATACTGTCTCATAAAATATTGCTCTCTACTGTTCTTCGCAATCTGCTTCCATCAACCTACCCCTTAACAATCTTTCAGTCAGCAATCTTCTCTCCCAATGATCTCCCATTGCCTGAATCCTTATGATCTCAAGCTTTGGCAGCTTTAGGAGGGATAGCCACTGGTGAATGCGAACACGGGAAACAGAGTGTCTTCTGGCCAGTTCAGTTCGAGTGATTCCATCTCGTTGCATTTCGTCCCTGAGTTCTTGTGCAAGAATAACTGGATTGCGGAAAGTTCTGCAGGCTTTTTTCTTCCGAATTGCCGAGGGGATTTTTACAACAACAGAAAAGACTGGATTTTTGGGGTTCGCTTTGATAGCGAAACGAGGCGCCAGAGCCCCTTGACTTGTTTCAGGGGGCTTTCTTGTTTGCTATTCACCAGCTAATTGATGAACTACACATCCATAAAGGGAAATCAAATCCCTCGGAAATTTCATTCAACTATAACACACCTTGTACTTGATGAACCTGTTGGGGTTTGAAGCATGAGGAAGTAGCACCCTGGGGAGAGACCTTCATTATTCCACTGTATTTCATTAGTTCCGGCAGAAAGCAGACCTTCGTAAATCATACCCACAAGTCTACCGTTAATGTCGTAGGTGGAAATCCTGCAATCACATTCTGTAGGGATAAATATCTCAATAACAGATGATGAGGAAATCGGGCTTTCAAGGAGTGAAAGAACTGGCTCATTCCCCTCTGGATTCTCTGCTCCTCCAACGCCCTGCTGAATGGTTTTATTTAGATAAACATATACGGAGTCATTCAAACGAACGATATCCTGGTCTCCGTCATTGTCAAAGTCAGCAACGCCCAGTTGACTGTGAGTGGGATAGTTAGAATAGATGCTACCACCAAAAGTACCATCACCCCAGCCTTTGTATATCTTTATCCAGGGAAAAGATCCGGCCAGATCAAGATGACCGTCAAGATCAAAATCGCGAGCAATGGCCCAAGCTATCGCATTTCCCAATGAATCAGAGGTAGAGAAGTTACCGCTTCCGTCGTTCACAAGAATTAATTCCTCAGTTGATTGAGCATTCCCAGAGGTAGCAGCAAGGTCAATGTGGCCATCTTCGTTGAAATCTCCTTCTGCGATTGTGGACCAGTCACCACAATTTCCATACGAAGAACCGCAAAAATATTCACTCTGCAGCGTACCGTCGCCATTCCCAAGCATAATACCTAACCGCCAAATAACAGATGGGACATAAGCCACATCTGCAAACCCATCACCATTCAAATCACCAGGTACTGAGACAGAATGAGCAATGAAGTAGTCTTCAACTTCATAACTGAAATCAGGAACGAAACTGCCGTTTCCATCACAAAGATACACATCAATCCAACAGTGGCTTGTAACATTGTACGGTAAGAGCAGATCGGAAAACCCATCTCCGTTCAAGTCACCGGTATTTAGCGAGAGATGATCATGCATGATTGCCTGGCCAGCCTCGAAACCACCGGCACCATTCCCAAGATAGACCCGTATTTCTTCATGGTTTCCACCCCTACCAACAAGCAGATCGGGATAAGCATCTGCATTCAGATTGCATATTGACATAGACCTCAGAACAAAACTGCTTAAGAATTGGGAATGGGAAAATGTGCCATCGCCATAACCAAGGAAAACACTGATGTAATTCTCGTAGGCTCCCAGAACAATAATATCCATATTACCATCGCAATTCAGATCCTCTGTTTCGCACAGAAAGGGAACATCAAGATCAAATACATAGGATGGCTCATCGAACAAAGGATTGGCTGCTGAAACCGATGAAAGCAGCAACAATGTCATAACGATGAAGGAAAATGCTCCGATGCCTGTACTCCTTGCCGTGCTCATAATACCACAACCTTCCTGATCATTGTAACTTCGTCTGCAATGTTGATATGAACAAGATAAACTCCTGATGGAATATTGCCACCTTCATCACCTGAGAAAAGATCAATTCTGTGGGTTCCGGGAATAAGTAATTCGGTCATGCTCCTTGATTGAAGTCTTCCATCAAGCGAGTATAAAGTAAAGCTGATTCCCGTTGTGTATCCATCAGGAACAACTACTGTTGCACTAATCATATCCGAAGGACTTTGGAGTGAAACTGAGAAATCTGAAAACGAACCTGTCACTTCAGTCTCAACAGAATGTGAGTTGTTCGCTTCATTAACCTCAGGGAAGCTGCTGTAGGGATCTACAACCACCGTCAGAATATCTGAGGTGACGGATTCCCTGAGAAGAACTGTTACTTCATGCAATCCATCCACTAGAGGAATTCTTCCTGCTCCTACAATATCTCTTCCAGAAAATACTGCAACCGGTATTTCTCTCTCCGGTGTGATTACTGCGAGTGAATTCTCACTCATCAAGCCTGACTGCGTACGGTTGCTACTTCTCAGGCAGGATTCCACGGATTCTGTAGCCTGAACTCCAGAATAGCTACTGTCGTTTAAATGGCTTTCAGAATCAGCCTGATCCCCGCAAATAGCATCAGCACCTGCCACTTTGACTGTTAAAAATAGATCGCAGGCATTTCCTCCTACAACTTTTATCAGGTTCGTTTCAACCAGTTCAATGTCAAATCCTCCCCTGGATCTTCCTGAATTGAAGAATCCTGTTCTATGAGAATCGTGCTGATACATCGGCCAGCAGTTAGATGTCGGCTTTCCATTCCAGTCATATAGTGTAAGTTCACCTGAAGCATTAGCTGTAAGTACCTCATAAAATCCATCACCGTCTACATCACCCACTGCGGGTGCCGTCCAAGAAGGAGTTTCCGTCCATGTGGGAAAACCGGGAAGTACATCCATGTAATCAAGAGGATCATGTCCGTAATATTTTGATGAATATCCAACAAACGGAACGGTGACGATTGAACCTTGCGTTGAGGTACCAGCAGCTATTGTTGCTGATTTTACATTATACATACAACCACTATGTACATTTATAGACATTTGACCAGTGTTGGATATCTGCTGTTCGCTAAGCAGTTGCCAGACAGTCATTCCGTCAAGAGCGTAGAAAATATCTGGTACACCATCAGTATTCGCATGACCAATTGCAGGGCCTCCCATGTTGCCCATGAAATCCTGTCCATTCTGCATATTGCTGCTATACCAAATCATTCCGGTATTGGGAGCAGTGATATCATAAACGAATACTTTCTTCTGAGAGTCGGAATACCTGGCAACACCGGCAATATAGACTTCTCCATCGTATTCAACAGCTGCGAGAGTACTGTACACTCGTCCGGAAGTACCGAGTTCTGTCAACCGAATATCGTATTCGCTGAATCCACCTGAGTAGAAATCAACCACGTGAAGAGTCGAGTAATTGTTCACCACCTGAGATACAATCAGCTCATCATAACCATCATCATCGAAGTCAACAGCTATTGGCTCTGTAAAGAAATCCCCACTCAAAGAAATTGGAAACCCGGTTGGTTCAACCCAGTCAAGCAACCTGGAGTTCCAGTACCACATGTGAAGTGCAGTGGAACTGCCTTTTGTGCGAAGCGCAATTTCCAGGGTGAATGAATCATTCGCCTGAAGAATAACAGGAGTCCCTGTTGCTGCCGCGCCACACACAGTCTCATTGGGTCCAATCGTATCATCAAGGATATTCCTCTGCCATATTCCAGCATCGGTTTCATCATATATAAGAACTGCCACTTCTCCATCCACAATGTCCTTTTGACAGGAAACGATTATTTCATTGTCATTATCGTTATCCACATCCCCCACTGAAAGACCGACAAACCTATCGAAACTAAGAGTCGGGGGAGGAGAAATACACTCGGTATGCCCGTCAGGCCCTATGATATACACATTACCAAAAGACGAAGCTACGACAATCTCTTTCTCAGCATCGGAATCCATGTTTACGATAACAGGACCTGTACCCGTCCCACCTTCAAGCTGGATAGGCCAACCATCAGAAACTTCGCATGTAGTAGATAAGACTTCTGACACGGCGGAGGATTGTCGTCCTATTTCATCAACTGCTTGAACGTATATTTTATAATCCGTTTCTGCCTCAAGATCGGTGAGTTGTCCTATAGAAACGGGAATGGGTAGAGAAGTTGACCTTACCGCATCTGAAGAGCTTCCGTTTTCTTTAAAGTACAAATAGAACCCAATAATATCTGCTGTACTGGTTCCCAAGGCCCAATATATTTCAACTGAGTTATCATCAGCCTCAATAATCTCTGGTGGTGCCAGCGACCCAAATGCCCCAGGATTGCATACTCTGTCAAAATCAACTCCTTTTGCCGCAAAGTCGCCTCCACTGCTTGAAACCTGAATATCAAAACTGCATCCCGATGCAGCAGGATTTCTCCATGGAGAGGATGATGGATCGTCAGGAGTAATTACCAGTGTTAGCTGGTTCCCAATTTCAAGATATTCATCAGGACTAAGAGCTCCGAGATTTGTGATTGTGTTGCATGAAAATGGCTCTGATGGAGATATTTTCCCTACAGTCATTTCCAGATCAAGCCCAGCGCCAATTCCAGTGTTGACCAGCAGGAAGTCATCCATGTTTATGGTAACCTGGGTTGAAGACTGTGAATAGTCGATATCCACGAGAGGAATTGAGTAACTTTCGGAGAAAATTGAACAGCAATAAGGAGATTCCCAGGTTTGGTTTAGATTGTAGGAAAACTCTATCTCAAACTGGATAGAACTGTAACTCTCCACATTTTCATTGATGGCAAATACGAAAGGGGAATTACCTGTTCTCGTAGTTCCTGATGGAATGTCAGGAAAAGAAATCTGATTAGAAGATACATTCTCTATGTGCTCACCGCCTGATACAATATTCAATTGCGCTGAAACATAGTTTGCAGTTGAAGATCCGGAGTTCTCTGCTGATACAAAAAGCTCAATTGTTTCTCCGGGATTGATCACTCCGTCGTTACTACCTTGGGAAGATCCAGTATTGTCATCGTCAATCTCAACTGATTCCATGCAAACCAGAGGACCGGATGCCTCGTTAACTGCGATTGTTTTTGTTCCAGGGGTATATGATGCAACATCAAATCCATCCCTGCGTTTTGTCGCAGTTACGGTGAGATTACCAGTCTGACTGATTTCAAGATCAGCAAAAATAACTACTCCACTTGAATTAGTCCGCCCCAAAGCAAATACATCATTCCCGCTCTCATTCCAGATGCAAACGGTAGCACTGCCCTTTGCCCATAAAAGCTCT
>JAGLOJ010000071.1 GCA_023139045.1 Candidatus Sabulitectum sp. | reverse complement strand
CCCACATTTTTCAACTGCACCCCTTCCAGTACCCATATTATAGAACCTTGCGACAATGTCAACGGACTCTCCTGGAGTTGCCGCCATCTTAATAGTGGCAGTATCACCCCTGAGTGGAAGAATTGTCCAGACATTATTGTCTGTTATCCTTACATCTGCATGAATTGGGTTAACTGTGTTTATCAACTCAACAAGTCTTGCTTCGCCGGGGCCAAGAGTGTCGTGAAAAGTAAATGTACCGCTGGGACTTTCAGTTCCATCCATGATGAACCTGCGGCTGTGGTCAAGAAGTCTGTCGCTGCAGTCTGCCCATGCAGGCAGATCTGACGAGCTGAATGTTATTTCCAGTGGGGTGTTAACAGCTCTGCAGTAGCGGTTTACATAGAAGAGATAGACTTTGTTTTGTGCCGGATTTTCGAATACTTTTATCCGTGGTGAGACGAAAAACGATGGCATCGGGTTCATATTTGTACGCACATCAGCATCGTCACTGTACCCGTCACACCAGAACAGGTCGTACATCTCCGGGCCAATCCTGGCTATCTGAGCAAGATTATATTCCAATTTTTTGAACAGGTCTCCATAAGGCTTAAAGAGCCAGTTGTTGTAATTTTCAAGATACTTGGGATAGGAGAATTGAGGCGGAGGGCTGGGGAGAGTGTACAGTGGATCGAATCCGCCATTCCAGGGAGGAAGTTCTGCCGGACTCAGATAGGCGTAGTTGGAGTTGCCCTTTGGCCATCTTTCGGTGTACACATATTCCTCGTACGGTGCGTCGAAAGGAATCAGGTTTATATCCAGCAGAGCGCTTGAAATGAAGTTCCATTCAGCACCGAGATTCAAAGGTGATTCAATATAGCTTCTCAGGCTGTACGGAAATATACCCTTGGCCTGATGCAGGAGAGCCAGATTGCAGCTTACAAGAAACTCCCGGGGGGCGGGCTTACGCCAGAGCATTGACGGATAGTGCAGGGTATCTGCCTGGGTAATTTTAGGCCCGCTGACAGCACCGAATGCCTGGGGGAAGTAGTAGGTGGGAATATCATACTCTAAAGCTGGGATGATTGTAGAATCTATACCTTCCTCAAAGTGGTTTATGAGAAACACCCAGTCTTCATCACACATTGTTGCAGTTGAGGATGAATCACTGTCAACATACCTGAATGGATACCAGTCGAAGCAGATGAATTCAGGTTTATTATCAACAGGCGCCGGTGGAATACCGCCGCCGGGAGGAGCCTGGTACTTTGCTTCACAAACAGCTCTGACAGAGATTGCCTGTCTGGTGAAAGTACCTCCGTTATCATCCTGTGTCATGCCTGTGTACTCGCTCTTCAGAATGGTGTGTAGCATTGAGAAGTTCAAAGTGGTAGGTACTGCCAGTGTATCATCATGTTCAGCAGTAAACTTTACCCATGAGAATAAACCTGAACTTTCCACTTCGTCAAGTTTTGGAACTGAAGGAATCGATGTTGTTCTCGCCTGGGTGTAGATGTTCGGAATGAAATCGTTGTACAGAAGAGTATCATTCAGCATGTGTGAGCGCTGTCTGGCCGGACCCTCATCACAGATGTAATAGAACCAGAGGGAATTATAGTTATTCATGATGTTGGCCAGATCATTCACAGCTTTATAGACACCGATAGTATTGTCGTAAAACATTGTGTCGGCACAGGCAATATTGATGATTGAATCATATGAGGCAGATGACTGGGCATAAGCAGTGTCTGAAGTGAATGTGTAATCTGTGTTTCTGAACCAGAGAGATCTTGCAGGCCCCCAGGGTTTGTGATACTGTTCAATGTCATTGGGCGAGTACACGAAGAGCATTCCGCTTGCGTCGCATTTGCTCATGAAAGAAAGGAAATCTGGATCAGCAGCCCATTCCCAGCCGTTAGTTCCCTGAATATGCCTCCACATTAAGTCGCAGAGCTGATCGGTTCTGATTCCTCCAAAAACCGGATACTCCACGCTGCTGTTGATTCGAAGACCGATTATGGGAATTGTGTTCTCTTCAGGCTCAGCGGCGAATGCAGAAGTTGCAAGGATGATAACAAATCCTGCGGTAATCAATGCGTTCAACAATGTACTTCTCATGAAATATTCCCCTGTTCCGGTTAGACTGACATGCTACAAGCAAATATTGTGGATAATGGGGGGGGGGCTGTCAAGGGTAGTATTTACATTGTGTTGTGCAGCATTATTAATATGTGATAAATACGCACCTCCTGTTCTTTTGCAGCAAGGCAACCGGGGGCACAAGCACAGAAGCAGCTCCCGTGTTTCAGCAACTGAAAGAGCCCCGGGTTTCCCCGGGCTCTCTCAGTTGTTTATGACCCCTGTACTTATTTCAGCCTGACCAGAAGCTGGTTTTTCTTAACTCTCTCCCCGTTCGATACAGCAACGACTTCCACAGTACCTGCAACCGGGGCGGCGATCTCATTGTACATCTTCATGGCATCAAGGATAAGAAGAATATCACCTTCCCTGACTTTGGAGCCCACCCTTGTTTTTACTTCAATGACGGTACCGGGGATGAAAGCACTTATCAGTCTTTCGTCCTTTGGAGTCCATCTCCGGTCGAATGAAGAAGGTACTTCAGTTTCATAGATGGTCTCGTCTATGTTGAGTTTTCTCATCTCGTTTTCATTTGGCATTGATTATTACCTCCCTCTTCCTAAAGAGGAATGTTGCCGTGGCGGCGGAATGAGTTGCCGTGGTCCTGCCTGCCTGCGAATTCAAATGCCTTGATAACGATGTCTCTGGTCTTGTGAGGCTCTGTGAGTATATCAACATAACCTTTTGATGCAGCTACATAGGGGTTGGCAAACTTGTCTTCATACTCCTGTATTTTTTTCTGGCGGGTGGCTTCAGGGTCGTCGCTGGCGGCAATTTCCTTTCGGAAGACGATGTTTGCAGCTCCTTCAGCGCCCATAACTGCGATTTCCGCTGTGGGCCAGGCTATTACACTGCTGGCACCAAGGTGTCTGCTGCACATGGCAATGTAAGCTCCGCCATAGGCTTTGCGCATAATGACGGTGACCTTGGGAACGGTTGCTTCACTGTATGAGTAGAGAAGCTTGGCTCCGTGTCTTATAACACCTGCGTGCTCCTGATCAACTCCCGGAAGATAGCCGGGTGTGTCAACAAGGGTCAGGAGAGAAATACCGAATGCATCACAGAATCGGATAAACCTCGCTGCTTTGTCTGAAGCATTTACATCCAGAACGCCTGCCAGGTATCTGGGCTGGTTCGCAATTACTCCGATTGTCTTACCGTTCATTCTGGCGAACCCGACAACAATATTTTTTGCAAAGTGCTCATGAACCTGCATGAAGTCGCTGTTATCGACCAGACCATTTATCACATCTGTAACATCGTACGCTTTTCTGCGATTTTCAGGAATGATGTTGTCTGTTATGTTCTTCACCGGAGGTATGGGCTTGTGCTCAGGTGGGGCCTCCAGGCAGTTGGCCGGAAGAAAACTCAGGAGTCTCTTTATCTGTGTAAAAGCTTCAAATTCAGTTTGTGCGTAGAAGTGGGCATTACCGGTGACTGTTGTGTGGGTCTTTGCTCCTCCGAGAACCTCCGGTGAAACATCTTCACCAAGAACCGTTTTGATAACCTGAGGTCCGGTGATGAACATATTGGAGATTTTTTCAACAACAAAAACAAAATCAGTAAGTGCAGGAGAGTAAACTGCACCTCCGGCACAGGGACCCAGTATGAGAGAAAGCTGAGGAATCACACCGCTGAATGTTGTATTTCTCAGGAAAATTTCGCCGTAACCAAAGAGGGAATCAACACCCTCTTGAATCCTTGCTCCTCCTGAATCGTTGATGCCGATAAGGGGGATTTTCTTCGTGCCTGCACCATCCATTACCTTTACAATCTTTGCGGCATGGGCCTTGCCGAGGGATCCACCGGCAACGGTGAAATCCTGGGCAAAGATGGCAACAGGGCGACTGTCAATCTTACCGTATCCCGTAATAACTCCATCACCGGCGAGTTTTTTTCTGTCCATACCGAAATCCGTGGAGGAATGCTCTACGAAAAGATCGGTTTCCAGGAAAGAGTCATTATCCAGTATTTCATCAACTCTTTCTCTTGCGGTAAGCTTGCCCCGCTTTTTCTGTTTTTCCTGGGCAATATCTCCGCCGCCCTTGAACAGATTCTGTACTTTGGAACCAAACTCGCTTAACCTGCGTTTGATTGACATCTATGATTCCTCCCCGCCAGCTGGCGTTTGTCCGTTTTCCAGTTCTTCTAGAAGCAAAAGACGTTTTGATGCATACTCCGGCAGAGCAAATCCTTTGTTACCGAACCAGCTGTATTCCGTTACTGCATCCTCAATTCTGTTCAATTTCCACAAGCAGTTTGCCAGGATCAACCTGACACCGGCATGCTCTGGTATTATATCGAGTATTCTGGTACAGTATTCAACTGCCTTAGAGTAATTACCTACGACATTGTAAACTCTCGCAGCCTTCTCAAGAACAATCGGACCACTTGCTCTTGTCAGTGCAAGGTCGATAAGTTCTATGGCATGCTCCTGTTGTCCCGACAGGGAATATAACCATGCGCACTGACCAATGCCCCAGCCCGGAAGAGAATCTATGCTCGTTTCAGCTTCTCTCAGCGCTCTGGTTTGCTGTCCGGTCACCCAGAGGGCCGAAATAAAGGCAGCTTTTTCACCCCATTTCGACTTGATAATGCCAGGTACAATACCCATTATTCTTTCACCTTCGGGAACTGCGCCATGCTGCAGATAGGCAACTGCCGCCTGCAATGAAGGATCTCTTGAAAGAGCTGCGCTTACCGCTGCTGATTGCAGATCACTTTCTCTGCAGAACATCCAGCAGTCAAGAGTATGAGACCAGATGTCTTCACTGTGAAATACCTCTGTAGAGTATGTAGTGTCAGTTCTGAAGTAAAGGGATTCAACAACGATATCCAGAGCATGAATATCCAGTTGGTCTCTTTGAACCAGAAGCTCATCCAGGGAATGGGACGGGAACAGGTAAAGGGGTGTGGAGAGAAATTCAGAGGGATCCAGGGGGTCCAAAAATCTGAATGCGAGAGATTCCAGCCCTGTTTTTCTGAGCAGTTCCCATGTCGCATATGTGCTTGTAAGGGCACTCATCTGGATGGGAACCCACTGTGGAAGTGATGCTGCAAGATGAACCGAACAGTATTGATTTCTGGTGCTGTAGACGAGCAGATTGAACCCGTACCAGTTTAAAAGATTATTCTGAAGAACTGTATATCCTTCCCCGGGGGCCTCGACGAGCATAAGATAATCCCAGTGTAATGCTTCGGGGAAAAGAAGACATCTGCCATCAACGAACAGAAGTAACCTCTCTCCGAATCTGTACTCAAGATAGCCTGATATTTCATTGGTGTTGTATAGAACAGCATTTTCCATAATGGCCGGGTGTTCTTCAAGGAGATCTGCCAGATCAACTGGATAAACTGTCCAGTCAACACGAGCACCCAGTTCTTTCGGGGGACCAATTTCTCTTGGAACGCCGTAAACAAAAGGGATAACAATGAGAATCAAAGCTGATATCAGGCAGAATTTTCCGGGAAGCCTGAGTTTGAGCATTCCCGGCACCCAGGCCAGCATTGCAGGGGCCAGTAGTTCTCCGTTACGGGCGGCGAAAGCTGTTGCTGCAATCAGGATGAGAAGAGCCATCAGTTTTCCTCTGTCGATTCCCTTTGAAAACCGTATTAAAAGGGCACTTGTGCTTAAGGTTAAAGCAGAAAAAAGAAGCGCGGTACGTGATATGGATTTCTCTGGAGCATACCTGTGATCAAATGGACTCCACCATTCCCGGATAGATTGTTTGAATAATGGTTGAGCGAGAAAAGCTGGAAGATATTCCAGAGTTCTGAAGCCATTTGGATGGATGCCGCTGGCAAGAAGCAGAGCAGCGGGTGGAAGAAGCCAATTCCAGAAGTCTCTGTATTTCCCGGTAAGCAACTTTTCCATGGCTGGCACAGAAGCAAGGAAGATACCCATTACAAAACCCGCATGAACATTTACCCAGAGAATCTGAACAGGGAAGAGGATCAGGGCAAGTTTCCAGGGTTTCTCGAATTTGAAAGTAAGGATGTAAAGGTAGAGTGAAAAAAAGAAAATACTGAAGAAATGCGGTCTGGCAATCCATCTGGGTTGAGCCAGAGCCAGCCAGAAAGCTCCGAACACAAAAGCAAAGCCGGGGTCTGCACCATTTTTCACGGAAGCCTTGAATACAAAAAAAATGGAAAGTCCGATAAAAAGGGCTTTCAACAGCACCGGACCTGCTTCACCGACGTGTATCCATGAAAGGGCCATTGCCGATTCGGCCAGCCACTCGTGCTGTATCCAGTAAGCCCCGTGTCGGGTCCATGTGAAGGGGTCCTCTGTTCTGATCTCTCCTGTTTCAATAATATCAATGCCGTTCCTGAGGTGCCAGAAGATGTTGCCATTGTGAATTGGAGTAATGGAGTACAGCACGGCAATCAGCGTCAGCAGCCAGCAGAGTACTGCAGCCTCAGAAAATTTCTCTGATATTCTCAATTCTTCTCCGTGTAATGGGTGTTGCCGAGTATTCCATTGCTCTCTTGTAAAAACTGTCTATCAGAACAGGATCTTCTTCCTGAATCATTCTTCTTACCCATGCTTCAGCAACAATGTCCATGGCCATGGGATCAGGAGAGTATCCCTGAAACTCGAATATAGCCATTTGATCCCACCCTGCGGACGATTCTGCCAGGGCTTTGGGGCTGAAGATCAGCCCTTGAAGTGAGAAGCTGTCGGCTCTGTTCCAGGCTCTGGAGATATGGACTGTTTTTTCTCCCACCATTGGCGGTGCAGGCCCCTGTGGAGAGAACTCGAAATAGTTTCCAAATGGATCTGAAAGAACAATATCCGTTCTGAACTCGAGAGTATTGACAGCATAAGCGGCATAGTATGTATCATGTGCAACAGGCCTGTATATGGAATTCGCGGGAAGGGAATTCATAGTATCAGTAATCCACCTCATTGCTATGTCGTCATCTGTTCTGTCTGCTCCTGCAATACCGCTGACAGCAGCGGTGAGTACCAGTACTGCTGTTATAATTCTGTAAATTGAAGCTTTGCCGGCGAGAAACTGTATACCTGCAGAACATCTGAGGGAAAGGGGCAGAAGGAGTATCCATAGCTGTCCCGCAGGGTCCGGCAGTTCATAGGAGGCCAGGAAAATAAGGGCCAGAATAACAGGAAGGTCTCTTTTTGTATTGAATTTACCTCCCGCCGCCCCAAGGAGAAGAAATACAGCTCCTCCGGGAATACCAATAAAACCAATTGCCCTGAAAAGTCTCAAGAATGAAGGAAAATTCAGCCTTCCCGAATACATTGCAAAATAGGAGATCAGGGTTTCGAGAGAGTTTGGATGTCCATAGTGGGCTATGCGGCTCGCTCCTGACCTGATGGGAATGTAAAGGTAGAGTGTGGCAGGTATCAGAAACGTCAGGATAAGTGGCCATCTTTTCTTCAGTGAAAAGAAAAGAGGGGAGCTGAGCATAGAGATTGGGTGCCCGCCAAACAGAGCCATTCCGGAAGCATAGGGTGAGAGAGGGGAGTTCTTAAGTGCAATTGCAGTGAGAACCAGAAGTATGGCAAGAGGATAGATCTCAAGGCTGTTGAACTGACTCATCACAGAGGCAGAAGTCAGGAATAGAATAGAACCGGCCAGTGCCGGGTAGAATCCGATATCTGACTTCCGGAAAGCTGCTATACATGCAGCTGTCGCTGCTGCCCCGATAAAACAGTTGAGAAGTCTCAGGTGTCCGTAGACCGGTGAGAAAACCATGGAGGACAAACGAACAAGCATCAGGAAAAGTGGATAACCCGGTGCATGGGCAATCTGAAGTTCCGAACCGCATACGGCAAATTCCGCTCCATCCGTTGCGTCAAACGACGGAGGCCCGGTAAGAAGAATAATCAGGAAAACAGATGCAGAAGCACAGAGAGTTATCAGTCTTCTGCTGCGCATACTACAGACTCAAGGGAATCACAGAGGGACTCAGCCCATTGTATTCCTCTGAAGGATTCTTCCAGCTGTGCTGCTTCCAGAGAATCACCCCTGGCTTTTAGAATTCCTGCCAGAACTGCTCTGTGCCCCACCATTCCAGGATAGCAGTATGCCCCGTATCTTGCTGTTATGGCAGCTTCGGTGAAGTTGCCTGATTCCAGCGCGGCATTCAGGGCAATCGAGAAGCTTGTTCTTGAGGGGGTCATCTGTCCTGCGATGGCTCTTGAGGCGAAGAGCAGAGTACTATCCGGTTTACCGGCTGCAGAGAACCACATTGCAGCAGTCTCAAGTATCTCGGAACCATCGGGTTTTATAAGAAGGCATCTTTCAAGAAGATCTCTTCGGTCTGCCAGGTTCAGAGCGATTACAGATGCCCGAAGTCTGGCCAGCATAACAGGCATACAATAGCCCAGCCTGCACTCTGCCTCGATGTAAAGCGAATCCCAGTTTGCTTCTCCTGTCAGCGCCGCAAGAGTGATTGTTCTTGCCCAGTCATCTGCGGCGGCAGCGGGTGTCTTGAGAAATGCCCGGAAGTATTGAAGGGAAAGGAGGGTGTCTCCGAGAGCCATCTGTGCTGTTGCCATTGACCGGAGAAGCATTGGATTCATTCCAGATCTTGAATGTATGTAGTTCAGTGACGCAGTATCACCTGTTAAGGAAAGGAACGAAACTCTCATGGTTGCTGCATTGTTCAGCTCTGATTCGTCCGCCGTACTTGAGTAAAGCTCAAAGATGCTGTTGAATGCCGGTATATCGGATCGCATATAGGCCAGGTTCATCAGCACCTTCATCAGAGAAGCAGTGGAATCTCCCCGTGCCATGGCTGTTTCACAGACATATCGAGATCTTGCGTCCTGCCCGGTCAGGTGGGTGGTTTCCCCCAGAGTAAGCCATGATCCCCCTCCTGCTGCAAGGCGGGAAGCCGATTCCAGGGCAAGTGCAACCCTGCCTGATCTGGCGAAAGTGTCAGTTCTTCGTGCTATACCTCTTAACCAGGCACCTTGCTGTGCTGAAGGTGGAGATAGAATTATCGCAGCAAGGGGTACCGCCAGCAGAAGGGTAACTGCTGTTTTTTTTTCAGAAAGGAAAATGGTAATGGGAATTACCAGCAGGGCGAGAACTGCTGCCGGAGCTGTTAGAGAAAAGCCCGCAGGTGAAAGAGCTGTAATGAACAGAGCAAGGGCGAATACAGTTTTTCTAAGCTTGTCCGGTCCGGGAAGCCCACCGGAAGCGAGGGCCATGCCGGCGAAAACCATTGTTTCCCAACCGCATGCCCATGCCAGCGTTAAAGCAATGGTAGATGCAACTGCTCTAAAGCTCCCTTTCCATACCGAAGCTGTAATAAGCCAGAAGGCGGCCATCATGGCGCCTGCTATTGTAACAACATCTGCAAATGTCATTCCACCGGCTGGAACAACAACAACCGCAGCAATCGTTCCGAGAATGGTCGAAGAATACAATGGAATGAGATAACTGAATTTTTTCTTGAGTTCTTCCCACCGGCCTTTTGACAGTTCCCGCACATACCAGAGGGCAAGCAGTGATACTGGAATCATGTCGATAAGATATGTGGCAAAGTGAGATGCTCCGGTAGTGGGTGCCTCTGTAGAAGCATGCCACATAAGCATGGAGTGGGTGAGACCGTCACTGGGGAAGAGAGGTTGGAAGATTATACTGATGAGGTACGGCCAGGTGAAAAATGTTAGAAACACAGGAGCGAAAACTACTGTATTCAGAACACCTCTGAGTATCCGTTTGTTCGGAGCAACAGCCCAGGTAAAGACACCGGCTAAAATGCATCCTATGGCTGCTTCAATTCTGATACCCGTCGTGGTGCCATTCAGTGCTACAGCCGGATTGAAGAAATTCAGCAGGAACCAGGCTGCATTGCTTCTTTCAAGGGGGAAATAACCGATTGCTGAAGTTGTTCCAGTCAATTTGTCTATTATCGGAGGAAGAAGAGTAAGAGTCCAGGCAAATACCATAATTTTCAGCAATTTAGCTGCATCATATCCGCTGAATACCTTCATGACAAACACCAGTGCAAGCATCGGATAAACGTACGCTACAGGAAAATGCAAAACAAAGGCCGGGGCTGGAAACACCATTCCAAGAGTTAATGCCTCCATCAGATTCCGCAGAATGACAGTCATTGCAAATACTGCTGCCAGTTGCCAGGGCGTTGCCGGGAGATCGGCACCCCAGTTAATGGACCTGTCAATAATATCTTTCAGTTTCATTCAGTCTCCGTGGCGTAAAAAGCCTGCATTGCCGGGTATCCCTGCCCGTTGTAATTCCAATCCATTCCCGAGATCATCTTGACAGTTGCAATAAATCCGGGTAAATCCATTCCCTCCAGCAGTCCGGCTCTGATGCCTTTACCGGTAAAAACCCCCCAGCCCCTGAAAGAAGTTTCAGTTAAAGAGGGAGCATGCAGTGCAACAGTAGCATTATTTTCTACTCCATGTTCGCTCCAGAATCTGGCAACGGCATAACTGCTTTTCATTCCCGGGATTGTTTGAATAACCATATCAGGTTTGAAAAAACGAACGAGTTCCAGGATCGTCTGCTGCCGTACTACAGGGTCTCTCCAGAGACTGTCGGCGAAGAGTTCGGAATCAACTTGAGGTTTTATTTCAACAGGAATTCCAAGTGAATCGATCCAGATGACAAGGTGATCCCGTGTTCCTGAAAATTGTTCACCATCCGGCATTATCATAATAAGCAATTTCCCTGCGCGGTCAGCCTCTTGAGCTATTGTGCGTATGCAGGTACCGGTAGCAGTGCTGTCATGCCCGGCTGTGTGGACGTGGAGTCTTCCACCTGCAGTCAAAGGGAGATCAGATACCGCTTCAGGCATAGAATCATCTGTGCCGGCGTCCGGGAATTGGATCAGAATGGTGATTGCTCCAGTTTCCGTTAAGTCACGATCTGCACCGGAGGTCGGACGCTCACTACTGCAACCGGCGACAATCAAGAGAAGAAGGAAGATAATTCTCTTGTGAAAAAAGTGCCCGGCTGAAAACCGGGCACTCTGTTTTTTCATTTTACTCACTACCGGAGTATTGAAATCCTGGCGGCTTCCAGAGAGTTTTCATGTCTGAGAAGCACGAAATACGTTCCTGAAGCAAGTCCACCCTGGAATTCAACCGAGTGACTTCCCTGCTCGGCAACACCACTGAACAGGGTTGAAACCCTGCGTCCCGTCATATCGATTAACGAAAGATCAGTATGACCGGTGGTGGGAATATTGAAGCTCAATGCAGAACCTGCTACCATGGGATTGGATTCAATGGTAAGTTCAGTTGCAGCCAGGGTTTCTGTTTCTCCCTCTTCAATTCCTGTAGAATAGGAGATGGTGTAAACGTAGTTCGCAGTGAATGAAGTTTGAGTCATAAATGCGGGGAAGAACACTGCATGATCCCAGCCTTCTGTGGGAACTGCTATTGTTTTCTCTCCTGTAACAGGGTCGCAGTCGAACCAGCTGAACTGGAAATTGTCTTCGTTGTAGATGATGGCTGCCAGATTCCACTCGTAGTTGTCTCTGCCGTCGAAGTCAATCTCAACCCATCCGCCCTGATAGTCGGCCAGATCAACGGTGAGCCAGGCAATTCCCCTCGGATCCAGGAGATATTGCGAATGTTCCCCTTGATCTCCACTGAATGGAAGGGTGGTTGACTCGTGCCAGTAAAACACGCGTGGAGCTCCCCAGGTGTCTGCTTCCTCATCAAAAAGATTGAAAGTACTGCCGTAGTTGGGGCCAACCATGTAGCGCCACAGCCCGTAAAGCATGAACCCCTGTTCAAAAGATATGCCATGGGCTTCGAACATGTCTTCCTGGGCATCCCACATGTTGCCGCCTACGGTTGCATAACAGTATTCCCATACCTCGCGAACAGCATCCACACCGAACATGACACCCATCATTCTGGGCCAGTAACTGGCACCGTACCAGTACATGGATCCACCGTCTATTTTTATGTAGGGTTTCTTTATTGCTCCCAAATTGTAGTAGAGCAAGTAGTCATTTATATCATCGAAGACCCTGTCTTCCGCCCAGACTGCACAGTTTTCCATGAACCATGTGGGCTCAAGGTAATCGTAGGTCATCTGTATGGCGTGCATGAATTCATGGGCCGATGTGACCTTGCTGTGATTGGAACCAAGGCTGCGTGACATTACTATATGGCTGGCGCTGCACGCCTGGGTCGAATCTGGCGGTTTCCATTCTCCGCCGGAGGAGGTGTATCCCAGAGTACCACCGCTAAGGAAAGAGATATACACATCGTAGAGGTTGTCTCCACCAACATTGTTGTCTGGCGGGGGGGTGAGATACCCCATGTCATCGCACTCAACAGCCCATGAGATATCCATATTCCCGGCGATGGTTTCAGCGTATGTTTGCGTACATGCATCAGCACCGGTCGTGGTGTAGTGGATTCTGAAGTGGCCACTGTCGGAAACAAAGCTTGTGGGGCTTCCGGAAAGAACTGGTCTGTTGGCCAGAGTAAGAATTTTGTCGAGGATTTCGAGGGAAATCTGATCATAAAGCAGGGAAGCCTCATGCAGAGCAGGTGTACCGCTTCTGTAAAAGCCGGCGTCAGTGACGTATTCCAGAGGAAGCCTGCCTGGATCCAGAACGCTGTAAGCCAGATACAGGGCTCTCTGGTCAACTGTCAGATTCTGATCTTCTTCTATGCGCTGAAAAACAGTATCAGCGAACAAGCACAGACTCAACACCAGCGTTGTAATTAATGCTATTCTCATTGGTCCTCCAATCGAAATGGCAGACGCTAACCCGATCCGCCTGAATTAATTCCGGTTAACAAAACACATCCGGGCAACAGCCCCTGCTCCTGTACGGCCGGAAGCAGGCCTAGAGAAACCGCCACCATCACTGTCAATGCGACAAGTACAACACGGCTGCCCCCACAAAGCGCAAGCACTCTTCCCTCACTGTTCAATCAACCAACAAACTTTCACATACCTAATCTAGAACCTTTGTTCTCCCTTGTCCATGACAATCACAAGACAATTCAGTTCCGTTTAGACAGGTTGCAACTGGCAGTTGCTATCAACATAGTACACTGGTGTTCTGTCAGTTATTGGGTGTCGACATAATGCGCTGCTGTTCCGTGTTAACTCTCGGAACGCTACTCAGCTGTAAGCAATGTTCCTGCAAGGCGCTGATGAATGCACATAGCAGCACTATTTGCCGATGATCAGCATGAATTGCAGCCGTTTGTCTGGTTGCTGATGCCAATGTTGTATTGTCTGACGCGCTTCTGAGGAAAGATTCAAATTTAATTACCCATTGGAGGAGACGATCTTGAAAATTACGTTTTACGGAGCTGCAAAGGCTGTTACCGGTTCACAGCACCTTCTTGAGATTGCCGGAAAGAGAATTCTTCTTGATTGCGGACTCAGCCAGGGAAGAAGAAATGACAGTGAGCGGTTGAACCGTGAGTATGGTTATGAACCAGCTTCTCTTGACGCTGTAATACTGTCCCATGCACACATTGACCATTCCGGTAAACTACCTGGGCTGGTAAAAAATGGTTTTAAGGGAATTATTTTTTCCACCGGGGCCACCAGAGATCTTGCTGCGATCATGCTGCCGGACTCAGCCCACATTCAGCAGGCAGATGCCGAATACCTTAACAAAAAACGGGCAAAAGAAAATCTTCCGCCAATTGAGCCTCTTTACGATCTTGAGGATGCTCTTTCGGCCATTGAGAAATTTGTTTCCATACCGTATGGTCTCTCTTTTCCCATATTTCCCGGAGTAACACTTCGTTTTCTTGAAGCTGGGCACATTCTGGGCAGTGCTCAGGTCGAACTGACAATCGAAGAGAAGGGGAAAAAGCGCATCCTTCTTTTCACAGGTGATCTCGGTCGCTTTGACAGACCCATTCTCCGTGACCCTGATCTTTCCTCGAGACCTGATTTCCTCATAACAGAGAGTACATACGGCGGCAGGAACCATGATCCCCAGGAAAAATCACTTCTTGACCTGGAGCATGTGATAAAGAGAACCGCGAAACGGGGTGGCAAGATTGTTATTCCCGCATTCAGCGTCGGAAGAACACAGGAGGTTCTTTACTTCTTGAACCTTCTCTATATTGCTGGCAGATTGCCTGATATTCCGGTTTATGTTGATTCCCCATTGTCCTTTAATGCTACGGAAGTATTCAAGCTGCATCCTGAAGTTTATGATAAAGAACTGCGTGATCTGCTCTATGCAGGGCACAGTCCATTTCGGTTTGGAAACCTTCACTTTGTTCAGAACGTTCAAGAATCAAAAGCTATCAACACAACGAAAGATCCAATGATCATCATTTCTGCTTCCGGAATGTGCGAGAATGGAAGAATCAGACACCATCTTAAAAACAACATCACAGATCCTCGCGCCACTGTTGTTCTTGTTGGATTTATGGCAGAGCACACACTGGGACGCAAGATTGGTGAGCGCAGGGAAACAGTGAACATTTTCGGTGAACCTTATGCTCTGAACGCCGAGGTTGTAGAGATTGACGGTTTCAGTGCCCATGCGGATTCTGAAGCGTTAATGAGATATTTCCACGCTGTTGGGGAGAATGTCAAACAGGTGGCGATTGTTCACGGTGAAGAGAAATCTGCAGAGGCTCTGGCTGTTCTGATTGGTCGAGACAGTCAGGCTGAGATTGTTATCCCCTCTCCCGGAGACTCTGTGTACATAAATGGAACAATCTAATCTTACTTGATTATATTTGTGGCACACCAATGTAGTCACAATAAATCTGGAGTAACCTGATGATAATACTGAATTTTCTACTTGCTTCTCTTGTTTCTGTTTCCGGTTTTTCACCCGAGTTTCTACCTCCGTCATGCGGTATCGGGGCTGAAGCTGCAAGTGGAGGCGTCAGGGCGTTCTCCATGGGGGGGGTATCTGCCGGAGTACCTGACTCCAACATGGTGTCAGGGGCTAATCCTTCTGCATCCGCCTGGGCTGTCAACACCGGTTTATCATGGGGCACAAAGGTTCGGGAGACTGAGGATCTCACATGGTCCGGTGCATCCGCTTTTCCCGACATATCTGTAATAATGCCCCTGCCGCTCGGTCTGCAGTTCTCTGCCCTTCTGAGCAATCGTTCCAGGATCAACAAGGAAGACGCAATTGTTTATGACAACGGTTCGGGCACCATCAAGTGGACCGGCGGTTCAGGAGAATCATACATTGGTTTTACTGCAAGGGTTTCAGACCATCTGGCTTTTTCTCTCGGGGGCAAATGTTTCTTCGGTTCTGCAATGGGAGATGCAGTAACCTCACCGTATAATCCCGACCACTCTGTACCCATATCGAGTATCTACAGAGACGATCTCTCCTTCTCGCCTTCGTGGGGTCCGATCTTCGGAGCTTTCATGAATACAGAGTACCTCTCGGCGGGTTTCTCCATCGTTACCGACAGGTCAGGCGACCTCGAAATACAGAGGGATTACATGGGTAATTTCACGGCTGACACAACCTTTAATTATTCAGTGCCGGGTGAGCTTTTTGCCGGAGTATCTGCACATGTCCATCCACGGGTTCTTCTAGGCCTGGATTTCTTTGCAAGGAAAGCTCTGAATCTTCTGGGTAACACCACGGAAGAGGGTAGCTATATTGCTTCCGGTCTGGAGTTCGCCCCCGGTCTGGGTTTTCGTCTCAGAGGCGGTTTCAGAACCATGGACGGTTTGTGGAGAGACGGAGCTTCGAGATATTCCGGTGGTATCGGATATCTTATTGCGGGCGACAAAGCCTCTCTTGATGTTGGAGTCAGCTATGAAACCTGGGGAGCAGACGAGTCGGAAACGGTAGTCTTTGCATCAATCCGGACATCAGAGAATTGGCTGGGACAGTAGTTATCATACCTGCCAGGATGGAGTCTACCCGACTACCGGGTAAACCTCTGGCAGATATATGCGGTCGATCCATGATTCTGAGAGTTCTTGATGGTGCTTCCGGGGCAAATCCCGACAGGCTTGTTGTTGCAACTGATTCCAGGCGAATCGAAGAAGAGGTTTTATCCGCAGGATATGAAGCTGTTTTAACCGGCCCGGCTGCCAGTGGCACTCACAGGGTTCATATGGCCTGGAAAGCACTTGGATTCCCCGGCGAACGCATTATTAACCTTCAGGGGGATGAGCCGTTTGTTCAACCCGGATGGGTGGTGGCACTTGCCGGACAGGAGATGCTTCCGAATTCCGTTGTTACACTTGCCAGGAAAATCCCCGCAGATTCCGGTGCAGATTCTTCTATTGTCAAGGTTGTTGTGAATTCTGCCGGGGAAGCCCTCTATTTCTCAAGAAGTTCTATTCCCTGGGGAGCTGATTTTTTCTTTCATCATGTGGGAGTTTATTGTTTCACTCCAGAGAGTCTTTCTTTTTGCGTTGGTTCACCACCGGGGAAACTTGCTCTTCAGGAAAGACTTGAGCAACTCAGCTGGATGGAAAATGGTGTAAAAATCAAAGTTGTTCCCGGTGACTGGAACGCAATGGGAGTAGACACACCCGAGAATCTGGAGGAGGCTCGAAAGTGGTTCAGAAACTGTTAGAAACTGGTCTTCCTGTATTTATACTTGGGCCCTGTGGAATTGAATCGGAGAAACTTGTCTTTGCAGCAGCTGATTTTGTGGACGGACTGAGAAAAAAGTACGAAGGTAGAGCAGTCTTTCTCTTTAAAAGCTCTTTTCTTAAGGACAACAGAACTTCTGAAGGTTCCTGGGCAGGCCCTGGTATTGAGGAGGGGCTCAGGATACTGGAAAGAGCCGGGCACGAATTTCATCTTCCTCTGATTACTGATATACACGTTGCCGATCATGCTGCGCAGGCAGCTGAAGTTTGTGATATGCTGCAGATACCTGCTTTTCTCTGCCGTCAGACATCCCTGCTTGAGGCGGCAGGTAGAACCGGTGTTCCTGTAAATGTCAAGAAAGGTCAATTCATGGCTCCCGAGAACATGAAGGGAGCTGTGGATAAACTGCGTGCAGCCGGATGTCCTTCGACTTTTCTCACCGAGCGGGGCAGTTTCTTTGGCTATGGTGATCTGGTTGTAGACATGCGATCTTTAACGGTGATGAACGGTTTCTGCGATGGGGTGATTATGGATCTTACTCATTCGCTTCAAAAACCGGGCGCAGCCGGTAAATTCACAGGGGGAGACAGAACATTTGCAGTTCAGATGGCCCGTGCCGCAGCCGCCTGGGGTATTCGGGGAATGTTTCTGGAGGTTCATCCAAACCCGGACGATGCTCTTAGTGACAGTGCCGTTATGCTTAATTTCAAAGACGCTGAGACAGTACTTGATGGTGCATTGATTCACTGGGAGGGGTTTTTCTGATGAAACTTGCCAATGTAAGGCTTTTCGCTGTTGATGTTGACGGAACTCTGACCGACGGAAGACTTTCGTACGGCCCGTCAGGCGTATCTCAGGCTTTCAATTCAAAAGACGGTGCGGGGATCATAAGGCTTCTGGAGAACGGTGTGAACGTTGCCTTTGTCTCTTTCCGTGATTTTACCAGCACAAGAAGAAGGGCTTCCGATCTGGGGGTAACACTTCTCTGCCTTGGAAGCAGGGACAAGGCTGTATCTGTTAAAGAACTTGCGAAGCATCTGGATATTCCCCTGGCATCTGTGCTTTTCATGGGTGATGACAGGAATGATATTCCAGCCATGGAGATAGCAGGAATGTCTGCATGTCCCAGAGATGCAGCAGTTGAAGTAAGGGATTTTTGCTCTGTTGTTGCCGATTCAGACGGTGGGTTTGGAGCAGTCAGGGAGATTGCCGAATTGATTCTGGAGGAGTCAGGTGAGTGATGTTTTCCAGGAAGCTGAAAGAGTTTTTGATATTGAGATAAAGTGGCTGGAAGCTACTCTTCCCTTGAACAGGGGCTCTTTTCCGGAGGCCGTTGAACTGCTCTGGAGATCAAAGGGAAAGATCATTGTATGCGGCATGGGCAAGTCCGGTCTTGTGGCAAGAAAGATTGCAGCCACAATGACAAGTACAGGAACTCCCTCTTACTTTCTGCACCCTGCTGACGGAATTCACGGCGATGCTGGAATTCTGGCCAGGGGTGATGTTGCTCTTGTTTTATCTAAAAGTGGTGATACGGCAGAGATTGCAACGCTTCTGCCGGTTCTCAGAAGTCTTGATATTCCTGTGGTTGCCATTGTAATAAATGAAAACTCTCTTCTGGGCAGGTTTGCGGATGTGGTTCTTAAACTACCGGAAATGAAGGAAGCCTGTCCATATAATCTTGCCCCTACAGCCAGCACAACTGCAATGATGACTCTGGGTGATGCTCTGGCTATGGCGATGCTCAACCTTTCCGGATTTACCCAGGAGGACTTTGCCGAGGTACATCCGGGAGGATCACTCGGTAGAAAGCTTCTTATGAGAGTATCGGATATTATGATTTCCCGCAAGCTTCCCACTCTTTCTCCGGATACTCTTCTTTCCAGGGCAATTGAAACAATGACTGAGCACAGAGGGCTGTGTATCGCGGTAAGTGATACCGGCCGGCTTGAGGGGATATTTGTTTACGGTGATCTGGGCAGGCTCATGAGAGACAGAGTTAATATTACGGAACTTTCCCTGAATGATGTGATGATAAAGAAGCCAGTCACAACAAATGGCGAGGAACTTCTTGCTCTGGCCGTTCAGACCATGGAAGAACGTGGTATCACCTCTCTGGTTGTTACCGATAAAGATTTCATACCGCAGGGCATCGTTTACCTGCACGACGCACTGGCTCTTGGATTCTGATGAGAGTACAAATTGGTGGTCTTGCTCTTCTGATTCTGCTTCTGATTCTGACGGCTTGCGGCAAAGAATCTGCCAACTGGTCTGATGAAAGCGGGCAGATACAGACAGTGGCTGATTTCAGGCTGGTGCAGGCGGAAGGTGGGGTCAGGCAATGGATGCTCACCAGTGATTCCGCAGTATACAGGGAGGTTGACAGCCTTCTTTTTATGACTGAGGTAGACATTGTTTTTTACGAGAATGACATCCCCGAAAGTTTTGTAAGAAGTGATACAGGCACCTCGGATCTGATGGACGGAGAAACGATTCTCTGGGGAAATGTTCATGCAGAAAATATTAATGGCAGAACACTTGACACAGATCTTCTGAACTGGTCTGATTCGCTGGAAACTTTTGAGACGGACTGTCTTGTTACATTCATTATTCCAGAGAATACCGGTACTATTACCACTATTCACGGCAGAGGTGTTATTCTGGATACCGGCCTCAGCGCAGTTGGTGATGTTATTGTCCGTGATTCTTTCACTTCTGTTACCACAGGGGAGCTGCTCTTCGATGAATAGATACTTTTCGATTCTTTTGTCTGTCTGCATTTCTTCAGTTGCGGGGGTTTTTACTGTAACGTCAGACAATGCTTCAACGACTGAACTTGAAAACGGTGAATCCATCCTTGAACTTCATGGCAATGTTGTAGTTACCGACGATCAGGTCACAGTTACATCAAACTCTGCCACCATTTATCAGGATTCAGAGAGGGCAGAATTCACAGGTAATGTTCATGTGGATGCAGATACGCTTACTGCAAGCGGTTACTTTCTTTCATATTCCAGAAGTACCGGAGTGATGGTTCTTCAGGGGAATGCTGTTCTTACAGATGGTTCCTCTGTTCTCTCAGCGGATCAGGTTGACTGGTTCAGGTTCAGAGACGTGGCCACTGCCAGGGGCTCGGTGGTTCTTGAAGGTGACTGGCTTGGAATGGTTCAGGGTGAGTATGCTCTGTATGACAGGGAACGGCAGAGTCTTTTCGTTACAGTTGATCCGGTTCTCACCCGTATAGAGGGTTCGGACACTACTGTTATTACCGCTGACCGACTCGAGTTTTTTGAGGAAGGGGAAAGAGCGGAGGCTCAGGGAAATGCCTTTGTTTCCATGAGACCGGGCGGTATGGAAACCACCAGTGAATACCTCCGGTATTTCGGTGAGGAGGACAGGATAGAGCTGATCGGCTCTCCCGAGATAACCTTCGATGAGGGAACAATCGAAGGAGACTGGATGGAAATCCTTCTTGATTCCGGTGGTGCTGTTAACTTTCTGAGAATTGAAGGGGCCGCTTCCGGTAATCTTGAGGATGGGGGAACGACGATTAACTTCAGTTCCCAGAGGGCCGAATTCGCCTTTCTCCCGTCAGGAGATGGAGATGATCTGGATAGCCTTCTGCTTCAGGGCGGCGCCGTTCTTAATGTTGCCGGAGAGGATTCCGTGAGAGTGGAAGTGAACACAATCAGCGCCGAGGAAATCGTTATTAGATTTCTCTCGGGAGAAGCAGATGAGATAATGGCCAGAGGAGCTGTCAGGGGAACATACAGCTGGAGTGGAGAGTTTCGTGAGTGAGCAGATAAAACGTACCGGGCAGCTGGTGGTTAAAGACCTGGTGAAGAAATACAGAAAGCGCAAAGTGGTTGACAGAGTAAGCCTGAATGTGCTGCAGGGTGAGATTGTCGGTCTGCTGGGGCCCAACGGCGCAGGCAAGACAACTACTTTCAATCAGATCGTGGGATTTATCAAACCCGACTCGGGAAGCGTTTTCCTTGATGACAAAGACATCACAAGGCTTCCCATGTACAAGAGGGCAAGGCTTGGTCTTGGCTACCTTCCCCAGGAATCAAGTGTATTCAGGAAAATGAGTGTGGAAGACAATCTGATGTGTATCCTGGAGACCATGAATCTGAAGAAGAAAGAGAGAAAAGAGAGACAGATGCAACTGCTTTCCGAGCTGGGAATAACCAGGCTGGCAAAGCAGAAAGCCTTCACTCTTTCCGGAGGGGAAAGGCGCAGGGTGGAAATTGCCCGTGCCCTTGTCACAGAGCCTGCCTTTCTGCTGCTTGATGAACCATTTGCAGGAATTGACCCTATTGCAGTTGCAGAAATACAGGGAATAATAAGGGATCTGGCTCAGCGGGGGCTGGGAGTTCTTATAACAGATCACAGCGTTAGAGAAACTCTGGCTATTACAGACAGAGCTTACATTATGTACGACGGACGAGTGCTTATTTCCGGTTCTGCCCAGGAGCTGGCAAATAATCCGGAAGCAAGAAAAATCTACCTTGGTGAAAGGTTCTCTCTTTAATATGCCTGAACTCAGAACAGAGATAAGACTATCTCAGGTGCAGAAACTGGCCATTACCCAGACCCTCCGCCAGCAGCTGGAGATTCTGCAGATGGCCTCCATCGAACTTGATGGTCTTATCGCAACTGAGCTTTCTGAAAACCCTCTTCTTGAAGAAAAAGAGAACATCCCCGAGAGCGCGGAAAAAACAGAGGAATCACCGGATGAACCTGAAAGAGATGACTCAAAAGAAGAGGATCCACTGGATATCCTGAAGGAAATTGACGAAAGCATCGGAACGGCACCTTCTTCCAAATATCGAGAGGAAGAACAATGGCACCCTGAAGCTGCCAATCCTGAGACGCTCAGCGAATTTCTTCTCACTCAACTGGATGGTCTTGAGCTTTCTGAGGATGTTGAGAATGCCGCTGTGTACGTGATCTATTCCCTTGACAGGAACGGTCTTCTTTCTCTCAGTCCGGAGGAACTTCAGATCGGTTGGGATGGATCGGAAGATACTCTCTTCAAAGCCATCAGCACTGTTCGAAAATTTGACCCTCCGGGAGTGGCTCAGAATTCAGCAAGAAATGTTCTCCTCTTTCAACTTGTTCGGGAAAGTGGAGAATCTTCCAGGGACAACCTGGAATACAGAATAATTGATCAGTGTTTCAATGACCTCGCAGAAAGGCACATTCTCTCCATTGCCGGTACTCTCGGAGTAACCCCTCATGAGGTTGAGAACGCAATCGAGAAGATCAGGAAACTCAATCCCTGGCCGGGGGCCGAATTTACGGGCAGTACAGGTACAGTGGTGATTCCCGATATCATCATTGAGAGGCACAACGGGAAATTTCTGGTATTCCTGAACGACAATCGATTTCCACACCTTTCAATAAGTGTTCGAAACCGCCGGATACTTGAATCTCCTTCAATCGGAGTGGTTGAAAAAGATTACGTAAAGAAAAAGTTCAAGAGAGCCAGCTGGTTCATCAAGGCTATAAAACAGCGACAGGAAACCGTGAAGAAAATATCAAACTTCATTGTGGAGACTCAGTGGGAGTTTCTTCTTAATGGCGTAGATTCTCTGAGACCTTTGACTTTACAGGAAGCTGCGAAGGCTCTTGGCTTCAATCAGTCAACTATCAGCAGGGCAATCAACGGTAAGTATGTCCAGTCTCCACAGGGAATTCATGAGATGCGTTATTATTTCAGCAGGAGTAGCGCTGATGGTTCCGTTACCGCAATTTCCGTAAAAGAGGAAATTAAGAGAATTATTGAAAATGAAGACAGATACAAACCTCTCAGTGATGAGAGAATTGCCGATATGCTGAACAGCAGCGGAACGACAATTAAAAGAAGAACAGTTGCCAACTACCGTAAACAGATGAACATACCTGGCGCCAGAAAAAGAAGGCGCTTCTAAGGGAGCCTGGGATGAGCAATGATACCTTCAAAGGATACAGAGAAGCAACCAGAGAAATGATGGAGAAGTTTGGTATCAGCGTCTGGGATGATGTGATCCTTACAGCAGGTCCCAACATTTTCAAGGGTGTTGTTCTTCCCAGAAGTGAAACTGCCGATGCCAATCACATTGTTATCAAACTGGCCACAGGATACAACATAGGCATTTCAGCATCAAAGGTTACCGGCGTGGAGATTCTGGGATCGAGGGAGGTCCTTTACCAGATTCCTGAACAGGAATTTCCATACGATCCTGCCCATCCCAACGTGAAACTGCTGGGTACAGGTGGTACTATTGCAAGCCGCCTGGACTACAAGACAGGTGCAGTTATTCCTGCATTCTCACCGGGTGAGCTTTACGGGGCTGTTCCGGAGCTTGCTGATATCTGCAATCTTGAAACGGAAAAGCTCTTTGGAATATTCAGTGAAGACATGGGTCCGGAGCAGTACATCATTCTGGCAAGGGCCATAGAGAAGGAAATCGAGAAGGGTATTGCCGGTATTATGATCGGTCATGGTACTGACACACTCAGTCACACAGCAGCAGCTCTTACTTACATGTGTCAGGATCTTCCCGTACCGGTGGTTCTCGTTGGCAGTCAGAGGTCCAGCGACCGTCCTTCCAGCGATGCCGCTTTAAACCTGATACATGCTGCCAGAACCGCAGCCTATTTTGACGCTGCAGAGGTTGTGGTCTGTATGTTCGGCCCGACCAGCGATCAGTACGGTCTGTTGCACAGGGGACCCCAGGTAAGGAAAATGCATTCAAGTTACAGGAGTACTTTCAGAACAATTGGAGACAGACCCCTGGCAATGGTCGACAGAGAAAGTTTTACCTTCCTGAAAAAGGACTACATAAAAAGAGATCCGAATCGCAAGCCCAATATACGCCCTGTTTTCAATGACAAAGTGGGTATGATATACTACTATCCAAATATGAAACCAGACATGATAGACTCTATGGTTAATAACGGCTACAAAGGGATAATCATTGCCGGTACCGGTCTGGGTCACGTGAACAAAGCCCTTTACGAACCCATCCTCAGAGCCACCGAAGCCGGTGTTCATGTGTTCATGACGGTGCAGACTCTCTGGGGTTTTGCCCAGATGTACGTGTACGATACGGGAAGACTCCTGATGCAGAGAGGTGTTGTTCCACTGGGTAACATGCTTCCTGAAGCAGCCTACATAAAACTGGGCTGGGCTATGGGTGTCACAGATGATCCCGAGGAGGTCAGGCGCATAATGCTTACACCTGTTGGTGGCGACATCACTGAAAGTGAACCTCCTGACGGTTACATTATTCTCCAGGGCGGCGTTCCGGAAGTTAAAGATATTTTCAAAGGAATAAACCGATGAACATCAATATTGAAGCTGTTGATCTCAAGTTTCCAGAAGGGTGCAACATCATCCTTGGGCAGTCTCACTTCATAAAAACGGTGGAAGATCTTTTTGAGGTAATTTCAGGCTCTATCCCCGGCAGTCCCTTCGGTCTGGCGTTCAGCGAGGCTTCCGGACCCTGTCTTATTCGCAGTGATGGTAATGATCTTGAACTGAAGAAAATCGCTGAGGAGAACCTTGTGGCGATTTCTTCAGGACACTGTTTCATTGTCGTCCTTGGTGAAGCATTTCCCATTCAGGTTCTGGACAGGATAAAAGCAGTTCCCGAGGTCTGCAGCATCTTCTGTGCCACTGCGAATCACGTTCAGGTTCTTGTTGCCAGAACAGAGCAGGGCGGAGGTATTCTGGGAGTTATCGACGGAGAATCACCCACTGCAGTTGAGTGCGAAGAGGATGTCAGTGCAAGAATCGAACTTCTGAAGAGATTCGGGTACAAACGCTGATGTTGTTTTGTGCAGCAACAGTGTTCGGGCTGATTTGACTATCCCGGTAGAAACAGTGATTGGACATCGATGGATATACTGTTCTCTTCTCTGAATTATCTGGTATACTCAGCTCTTGCTGTCTTCTTTCTGTTTGTCTCCCTGAACAGCTTCAGAGATGGTTATACAAGGGCAGGAAGAGTAGCTGGTCTGTTCTCTCTACTCCCGGCTCTGATCTGTTTCTTCTTCCATGGATGGTCATTTTTTCACCTTACCGGTCCGGTGTTTCTTCTGATTTTGATTTCTGTTCCAATTGCCGGATTCAGAGACAAACTTCTTTTGCCAGAGAGACGATTTGATGAGAGGGATATCTCCTTTTCTCGCTACAGGTTGAAACCGGGTTCAGAGAATTACACCAGTTATTACGGAAAAAATCCGGAAAAGGAAGAAAGCGACAAGCGTACTCGAGCTCTTCCCGGGCTTTTAGCAGAGAAAAGCAGGTATTTTCACAGACTGAATTCAGTGGCAGCAGATGCCAGGTTTTTTCTCCTGAACCAGTTGAGAAATTCCGTGGATGGCCCTGTGGCTAAAGAAACAGGCAATAACTCCACAAGGGAGATAGCCGACTATCTCTACTCAACGGCAATTGATGACAGTGTATCAATTTACGGTACTGCGTCACTGAAACCTGAACACTGTTATTCACATGTGGGCAGGGGAGCAGGGCAATACGGGGAAGAGATCACAGTAAACCACAGGTATGCTATTGTGCTGGGATCTGAAATGAAACCCCGGATCACCGCCACTGCCCCCATGTCCCCGGAGGTAGTGGAAACAGGCAGGCGGTATGTTGACTGCGCAGTTTGGGCAGTGCAGACAGCATCTTTCATCAGAAGTCTTGGCTACTCGGCAAGAGCTCACATTGACGGGAATTACCAGGTTATTCCTCCTTTTGTTGCTGATGAAGCAGGGCTTGGCGGTTTCGGCTGGAGTAACCTTTTCCTTACAGAGAAATTCGGACCCCGGGTCAGGTATTCTGTTGTCACAACCGATTTGGAACTTCCTCTTCCCAACAAGAGAAAAAAGATCGATTTTCTTTCATTCTGCAGTATCTGCAGGAAGTGTGCAACTTGCTGTCCCAGTCGGGCTATCAATCCTGACAGTCTGGAGAAACTCGACAGCGACAGATGTTTCATGTACTGGAATGCAGTGGGGACCGACTGCGGAAAGTGCCTTGCTGTATGCCCCATGGGGCATCCATGGGGAATACTGAAAACTCTTGCTCTTCGCTCAATGCCGGCAGCCTGGTTGCTTAAGAAGCTGGATGATCTGTTCTACGGTAAAAAACCTGGGTCACTGCCTCTGCCCGGCTGGATGGAGACTGAGAAATGAGTACCGTTCTTCTAATTGGTGCAAGTAACAATCCATCCAGATATTCAAAATGGGCTATGAGCAGTTTACTCAGTGCCGGACACCGGGTTATTCCGCTGAATCCTTACTCAGAAATTACAACCATCGAGCCCACTGTATACCATCTTTCACAAGTCCGGGAAAGAATAGATATTGCCGTTGTCTATGTGAGACCTGAACTGCTGAAACCTGAGCTGGCTGAACTAATAAGAATTGCTCCTGTATCGGTGATATTCAACCCGGGAGCGGAGAGCATTGAGATGAAAAAAGAACTTGAACGCAATGGAATCAGAGCCAGAGATGCCTGCACTCTGGTTCTGTTAAGTACCGGTCAATTTGACAGTGTACTACTAGTACTCTGTCAAGCAATAGCTGTCGTATTCTGC
>JAGLOJ010000070.1 GCA_023139045.1 Candidatus Sabulitectum sp. | reverse complement strand
ACTTAATACCTGACAGAGTACTAGAAGGAGGAATGAAATGAGTGAGAAAATTATTATTGCTTCCCACGGTGATGTCGAGAAGTATAATGGAAAAGAAGTTGGTAGATCCCCATGGACCAGGATTACTCAGGAAACAATCAATGCGTTCGCAGACGCAACCAGCGATCATCAGTGGATACATGTTGATCTGGAAAAAGCTGCTGCTTCTTCATACGGATCAACCATCGCCCACGGTTTCCTGACAGTTTCGCTGCTGCCGTCCCTCCTTGATGAGATCATAGAGGTGCGTGATTCAGAAATGACAGTAAACTACGCAGTCGAAAATCTCCGATTCGGCACTCCTGTACTTGTCAACAGTGAAGTACGACTGATTCTTTCTGTAATTGAGTTGCGCAATTTAAGAGGAATTACCCGGGTTACTCTGGGTGTTGAAATGGAAATCAAGGGCGAGAAACGACCAGCATACAAGGGAAGCATTGTACTGCTCTACCATTTTAAAAAGTAGAATCTCACTCTGTTCGAAGATTAATGGTTGAATAGCTGAAACAATTAACCATACACCTTGAACAACAACAATTATCTCACATTCATCACTTGTTTTGTATCTGATTTCATAATTACGAATTTGCCGCAATTTTCCTCTTGATTCTTTCCCACTCACGAGTTTCCTACAGCCAGATAGACCATTGAGTGGTTTGCAGGATACAACCTCTCCCCAGGAATCATTCAGTATTCCTTTTCGGATCTTTCTCAGCAGTAGATCAGTCACTTCATAGCAAACTTCGCCCGAATTGCTGCTTTGTCAATCTCTCTTTTGACCCCATCGTAGTAAAGCAGATAAACCGGTTCAATCTCCAGCATCTCCAGGTACTTCTCCTGAACCGGTGTCAACGGTCGGTAAAATTGTCTGATGCCATAAAAACCCTTCACCTCCAGTGTCCTGAATTTTGTGGTCATTGCGTATGTGGTGGGAATTGTTGTCTTTCTACCGGCTAAACCTTCAACAACGGAACCAGTCTCCTTGATGTTTCTTCTCATTACATGCTGCATGAGGTTCCAGATCAACAGGGCTATCAGCATAAT
>JAGLOJ010000007.1 GCA_023139045.1 Candidatus Sabulitectum sp. | reverse complement strand
AACCGGATTTTGCGGTAATAGGAAAAAACTCTTTGACCAGACATCCAAAGAACGAACATCTTTTACGAAAGGAGCAACCTCACCCCTGGCTTGATCCACATCAAGATTGTCCACGGCTTCAATTAATAACTCCTTCATTTTTTCAATCGTCAGCAATCCTTCATTTATGTAATGACCAGACTGACGCATCCTTGCTTCCAGATGGCTCAATCGTATCTCCGGATGTCGTCCGATATACCAAACCAGGTCATACCAGTCTCGACCCTTAACTCGATTGCGCCATTTCCTGCAAAGCACCGCATGCATCTTGCCTGCAAAAAGATCAGGTAAACTATAGCTTCTTACTGCGAATGGTATTGGTTGCAAAACAAATTGTGTTTCCGTTTGGAATCCACCAGGTGGTTCAACATCAACTTCAAGCTTAATCTTCAATTGCATCTCTGGATGAATACCCTTCATCAGGCTTCCTGGAGCCTCTATCCAAATCAAATAGGTCAGTGTGTTTCCCTTAAGAAATGCAGATTCAATTCTACTTTCTGTCCTCCGATCAGCAGATTGAAAATTTACATCAAATCCGAAACTGCGCAACTCCCTTTTCAATGCTTCACCGTAAGGCTTCATTGAGAATGAGGAGTCAGCCTTCAGGAGGCTGAAGTCCATATCTTCGGAATATCTGTCAAGACCATAAAGTATTCGAAGAGCGGTTCCTCCATAAAAAGCTGCATGCTCAAAAAACTTGCTTCGCCACAATCCCAGAAGTGTTACTTCCTGCAGGATCTCCCGCAGGGCATTGATATAATCTTCTCCGGTAATGCACTTGTATCCCCCAAGCATACTGCGGACTGCATCATGCATATTGACTCACTGCTCCTTCAAGGAAGGAGACCAGATTCCGGATCTTGGCAGAGCTGTATGCGTCTGCAATTTGACTCATGCTTCCCATATTCAGCTTAATTAATTCACTGTGATCAATACGAAGATCATCTGATAAGTACTCTTTAAAATCCGATATTCGCCTTCCGGAGATTCTCTTGTCTGTCCATATCTTATCTACAAGGGCCTTCTCTGGAGAGGCAATCATGAAGGAAACATTGTTGACTGACAGAAGAACAGCTCCAATTGAATATTTTGACTCCGGAAGTGTACGATAAGAAAAAGAGCCAACTGGTGAATCGAACCTGATTGATCGTCGAGTGGTTACGGATGTCAGGGAATAAACACGCTCAGGAATCATCCCATAGTAGGCAAGCGCATAATCAAGACTGAGATAAGATGGCCCATAAATTAAGTTGGCAAGATTCTCTTTAAGCACAGGAACCCTTCTGTACAACTCTCCGAAACAATAGAGCCCCTTCTTCACCCTTACTATCTTTCCTTCTGAAAGAAGTCTGGTTACAACATCCCTTGGCTTCCTGTAATCGGAAAGACATCCCATCAGAACCTGATAATCAAAAACTTCTCTGGGAATTACACTTCGAAGATACGATACAACATCCATAATCCTTGCCATTTCATACGCGTATGTCCACTATTGCTGGACATACTATACATATTCTGCTGGCCAGTCGCAACTCACTACTGAATTCAGTATCATGGTTTATGCATGACTGGTGACCTCAGGTAAGCAAAGCCCTTTCAGATGTTAATCTGAGTCAGGGCACTCACTTTTCAGGATGCATGGGTATAACAAGGGGCAAGCCTGAACATGGATTCCTTATTATCGTTGAAGCAGTATCAAAACAGGCGCTGACGCTTTCAGATGTGATCACCTCCGCAGGTGTCCCGCTTCTCAGTATTCGTCCGTTCATCAGCATGTGGATCTCATCGCAGTACTCAATGGCCATGTTCAGATCATGAAGAATGACAACAACGGTAAGATTTATTTTAGCAACCAGTTGTTTCAACAGGTGCATGAATGAAAGCTGATGGCACAGATCCATGTGATTTGTAGGCTCATCGAGAAGCAGAATTCTGGGTTCCTGCGCAAGGCAGGACGCTATAAGGGCTCTCTGTTTCTCTCCCCCGCTCAGGGTCTCAAAGGGTCTTGTGGCAAACTGCAGAACATCAGCCCTGACCATTGCTTCGTTCACGATCGCTCTGTGGTCTGCATTTGAGTTTCCGCGATGAGGCCATCTTCCCAGCTTCACAAGTTCCTCAACTGAAAAAGGTACTCCGGAATCCTGATTCTGAACAAGGCATGCAACAACCCGGGCAAGTTCCATTCTTGCATAGGTCTTTAAAGGCTTTCCTGTGATGAATACTTCACCGGAGTCAGGGTTCATTATTCCACTGATCAGCCTGAGAAGGGTGGTTTTCCCCGATCCGTTCTTCCCTACAACTCCAACCATCGACCCCTTGTTTACTCTCATGGAAATGCCTCTGATTACCTGACGATTATCATAGGAAGCTGAAACATTGTTCAGAAAAACCAAGATTCACTCCTCCTGCGTCTCAGAATTGTAAAAAAGAAGATCCCTCCAAAAAGAGAAGTGATGACCCCGATGGGAACTTCTCTTGGAGATACAACAGTACGGGCCAGAAGATCGGAAAGCACAAGAAAGACAGAACCGCCAAGGGCTGAAACATACATAAGTTTTTTGTGGGTCGAGCCGGTTACTGCCCTTACGGAATGCGGTACAATAAGACCCACAAAACCGATTAACCCGCAGGCGGCCACGATCGTGCCGGTCATAAGCGATGACAGTACAAGAAGAATCACCCTTGCCCGTCTGATATCAAGCCCAAGATGCTGAGCGGGCTGATCACCCAGCTGTATAAGATCAAGATGACCTGAATACCGCAGAGCGATAACGAAACAGACCGCTACCGGAACCAGGGTCGCAACAAGGATATCCCCGTTAAACAGTTGAAGATTTCCCAGAAGCCACCATATAACACTGTGAAGTTCACCGGATGGGGATGATGATATGATATACATCATCGCACTGCCCAGTATGGAGTTAACAACCACTCCGGACAGCAGTAAACTCGTTGGTGTTGATTTCTTTACTGTGGCTGAGGCCAGCCAGAAAACAAGAAAAACCGTTGCGAGGCCTCCGATGAAGGCGGCACCGGGTATGAACCAGGGGATTGAGACCAAAACCCCTGAGGAGATTACCAGAACTGCAGACAGACCGGCCCCTGATGAAATTCCGAGTATGTAAGGCTCTGCAAGCGGGTTGCGAAGAAGACCCTGCAATATCACACCTGAAACAGACAGACCCGCTCCGGCAATCACAGCCAGTAACACCCTGTACAATCTCAACTGAAGAACCGGAGACGAAAACATACTGGAAAGGGGAATGTCCATGGGACCAATAGTCAAAGAAACCAACGCGGAAACAACCAGCATGAGCAGCAGAGATGCAACCAGTAACTTCATGGAAGGTGCTTTCACCGGCTCTCCTGTTCCTGCGGTGCCCCGTAAAAGTAGCTGTTCAGGATGCAGACTGCTGCAACCATTCTGGGCCCCGGTCTCAGAAGCAATTCATTTTCAATATGGGACAAAATGCGATTGTCACGCACTGCATTTATCTCGTTCCACCCCATTCGATCATTCAGATCGGGAAGATCCTCTACGCTGGAGTTATGATGAAGCAGTATAATGACATCCGGATTCCAACTCACAATCTGCTCGGAGCCTACACTGGGGTACTCTTCTGAAATACCGGCTGAAACACTCTGTCCACCGGCTCTTTCAACAATCTCTGTAATAAATGACAGCCCTCCCGGAGTTGTAAGAGGATCCGACCATATCTCCACAAAAACATTCACCCTTGAAGTACTGTCCAGTGCTGCAGTTCTATCAGCCACAAGATCCAGCTCAACCCTTAAAGAATCGCTGACAGCTTCCGCCCTCTCACTGCATTGCAGCACATCACCGATCTGCCGGATCCCGGCAAACAACTGATCTATGGTTGATATTTCCACAAGCATGAACTCTATCCCGTTGTTCTCAAGGAAAGAAACCATTTCCGGGTCCGGTTGAAAACTGGATATAACCACATCAGGCTGCAGACTCAGTATAGCTTCAACAACCGGTGATCCAAAACTGCCTGTACATTCTATTTCCAGCGCAGCAGCAGGATAGTTGCAGTATTCGGTAACCCCTGCAAGGTGTTCTTCGCCGTGAACAGCAAAAATGATCTCTGTGATGCTGGGAGACAGGGAAACGACAACCGGAAACTTCTTTGCATGCAGTTGCTCTTCAACACCATTGCCGCATGCCAAAACATGCAGCCCAATAACAAAAAGCAGTATTCTAATTCCAGGACTGAAAATCATAACCCTCCTAAATAAACTGAATAACCGCAACAAACAGAAGAGCGGTACAGTACATTATTCCATTGGCCTTTTTTATGCATCCCACAGTAAGTTCGTTAATGCTCTCTCCTATTACCGGCCGCATGCGGAATACTCCTTTGTATTTCGAGCCTCCTCCAAGTTGCAACCCCAGAGCCCCTGCCACCACAGCTTCCGGAAGACCGGAATTAGGGCTCGGGTGTTTGTGTCCGTCTCTGAACAGTGTTTGCAGAGCCAGGCCGGGTTTTTGCAGCAGCAAAAGAGATGCAAAACACATTATCAGGGCAGTAACTCTTGCAGGAATAAAATTAAGAACATCATCCAGCCTTGCTGAGGCCCACCCAAAATCCCTGTTTTTTGAGCATTTGCTTCCATACATTGAATCAAAGGTATTCACCGCCCTGTAAACAACAGCTCCAACAGGACCAAACAAAAAGGCAAAAATCAGAGGAGCCAGAACCCCGTCCACCGTGCTTTCTGCGACACTTTCAACTGCGGCGGTAATTACCTCATTCTCACTGAGAGAATCAACATCTCTTCCAACCATCATGCCAACCATCCTCCGGGCGGTCTCAATATCGTTCTTCTTAAGAGCGCGGAACACTCTCATGCTGTGACGAACCAGGTCTCTCGGGGCAATACTGAAGTAGACAAGAAGCACCGAGATTGCTATCTGTGCCCATGAGCCAACCATACCTGCCAGATACAGCAGCAGAATGGAAACCCCGATAACAGCAGCCAGAGTAATCAGTACCATGACAACTCCGGAAAACCGGCTGTTACCAAGAACTTTCCTTGTAAAATCAGATGTTCTTTGAGAAAACCACGCAATCATGGAGACCGGATGAGGCAGTAGACGGGGATCACCCAGAAAGAAATCGAGAACAAAGGCCAGAGCTATTATCTGCGCATGTGTCATCACCTGATGCTCCTGTGAATAATTCTGTCTATCTCATTCATGTCGATACTTTTTCTTACAATGGACGCAAGCCTCGATATCTCCTTTTCCAGATCATACCGGACAATATCAGCAGATGAATCCGAGAGCCCCCGAGATCTCCTCAGATCATCAATGAACCATCTTCTGAACAGATCGGAATCAAACACTCCGTGAAGATAGGTACCCCATACTCTGCCGTCCGGCGAGGAGACACCAAGAGAAGCACCGTTTTCAGAATCCTGAAAAAGAGGTGGAATCGATTGATTGTCGGATACACCGTGATGAATTTCATACCCCTTCACATGTATGCCGCTGGGCAGATGCAGAACCTTTCGCAGACCAACCATCTTGTTCCCGACCATTGTTGTGTTCACAGGGAGCAGGCCAAGACCTTCTGTATTCACCAGAGATGACTCATTCATGCCCGGATCCATTATTCTGTCTCCCAGCATCTGGAATCCGGCACAGATCCCTACAATCATGCACCTGCTTTCCGCTGCGAGCAGGGATATTCCTTCAGCAATACCGGAAGAATGGAGGTGTTGAAGATCCTCACCTGTAGCCCTGCTTCCAGGAATAATAACGGCATCCGGCACCCCCAGATCAGATGCTCTTTCAACAAGTCGAAGTCTCACATCCCCTTCAATTCTAAAGGGGTTGAAATCGGTAAAATTGGATATGTGAGGTAACTTGATTATGGCGATATCGATACACTCACCTGCGGGTTTACCGTGAATACTGTTTACCCCTGCAACAAGACCAAGTGAGTCTTCCTCGGGTATATTCAGATTGTCTATGAATGGAACAACACCAAGAACAGGTTTCCCTGTTCTGTGTTTTGTGTAATCCAGAGCATTTCCCAGCAGCAAAGGATCACCCCTGAATCTGTTGATTAACCAGCCCTGCACATGGTTCCTCTCCCATTGTGAGAGAACTTCCATAGTGCCCACAAAAGACGCGAAAACACCGCCTCTGTCTATGTCACCAACGATAAGCACCGGGGCTTCTGCATACCTTGCAACCGCCATATTGGCAATGTCTCTGTCTTTAAGATTTACCTCACCGGGTGATCCTGCTCCCTCGATTATCACGATGTCATTTTCGTCTCTGAGTGAATCCAGGGAATCGCATGCGGCACTGAATATTTGATCCTTTAATCCATCATAGCCGGAAGAGTGCATTCTCCCCAGCGGTTTTCCCTGATGAATCACATAACATCCACTGCCGGAAACAGGTTTCAGCAGAATGGGATTCATTCTCACATCAGGTTCCAGTCTGCATGCCTGAGCCTGGATTGCCTGGGCAATTCCCATCTCACCGCCTGACGCTGTTGCATACGAATTAAGAGACATATTCTGAGATTTGAACGGAGCAACCCTGAGGCCGTTTTCAAGCATTATCCTGCAAAGAGCAGTTACCATTATGCTCTTTCCCGCGTTTGAACTGGTTCCCTGTATCATCAGGGTCATGCACTGCTTTTTTCGTCTGTGCAGTCTCGGCCTGCCTCTGTTTTCCGCCCTGAGCAGAGCTTTTCTCAGAGCAGAAACAAGAATTGAATTGTCTTCTTCATTTTTTACTGCGACTCTGAAAAACCGTGAGTTCAATCCAGAATAATCCTCACATGACCTGATAGCGATTCCCTCTCCCAGAAGTCGCGTCTTCAACTCACACGCATCAATTCCGGATTCATTTATTTTAACAAGAAGAAAATTCGCCCTGCCGGGATACACCGTTAATCCGGGAATGCTTTTCAACTCTCTAAACAGCAATTTTCTTCTGCTGTCATTAAGCTTCCGTGATGTCAGTTCATATTCCCTGTCCTGAAGAATTTCACAACCGGCTGCCTGTGCAATGGAATTAACCGACCATGGCGGTAACTGTTCAGATATACTTCTGCAAATTTCAACGGAAGCTGAAGCGAAACCCAGGCGGAGCCCCGGAATTGCATAAAACTTGGTTAACGACTTGAGTACTATCAGATTTGGAATGAAAATTCCCATAACAGAATTGCCGGCCGGCAGATAATCTGCAAAAGCTTCGTCAACTACAAAAATGCAATCGGGGTGTTCTCTGATCACACCAGTCAACCCCTTGATGCTCAGAGATAATCCGGTGGGGTTGTTGGGATGACCAAGAAATACCACGTCACCGGGGTTCAGAGCTTCTTTCAAACTACAGAAATTCAGCCGAAACTCTTCAGACTCGTGAAGAGGTAATTCCAGCACGCTCATACCTGCTCTTCGTGCAGCCACAGCATAATCACTGTAGGAAGGAACAGGTACAACTGCCCTGCTGCATGATGCACTCAGGGCTCGTGCTGTGGCGAAGAGAAGTTCCGAAGTTCCATTTCCCGGAATAATGCATTCTTCAGCAAGCGAGTATTTTTCTGCAATAGCAGCAACAAGAGCAGAGCTGTTGATATCAGGATAATCTGTAACTGATTCCATGGCAGAAAGCATTGCAGATCTTACTCTGTAAGGTGGTCCCTGCGGATTGATATTTGCACTGAAATCAAGAATATTTTCACGATTAACCCCTGCCTGAACTGCCAGCTTCTTTACATTCCCCCCGTGCATTTCAACTATCCCGTTCCTGACAGCAGAAAAGCAGCCAACAGCAGAAATACAGCTTCCGATATCTCACTTGAAGCACCATATGTATCTCCCGTGGCACCACCGATCATTTTTGAGCACCACACAGAGAAAAGAAGCAGCACCACAGCTGTTGCAGCAAAACAGAAAAGACCGTTCATTCCCAGCAGAGCGAATACAGCACCAAGCGAAAGAACTGATGAGAAAATCGATGTAAACACTTTTGATTTCTGTCTGAAAATGCTTCCGAGGCCTTTATCACGCACATAAGGCATGAAGCATATCTGCTGAACCATGGCCCAGCGCCCCACTGCCGGAGTAAGCAGTAATACTCTTAAAAACTGATCTTTGCTCAGAACGGAAAAAGCAGCAACCTTGATCATGATAACGAAAACAACAGCAAGAACGCCCATGGTTCCCACGCGGCTGTCTTTCATAATCAGCATTATGCGGTCTCGACCTGTATGGCTCATAAATCCATCATAAGTATCTGCCAGACCATCCATATGCAAACCACCGGACATCCCGACAAGAATGGCAACTGCCAGCACAGAGGGCACAAGGCCGGTAAGCAGGGAAAGGGGGAAATAGAGAAGAACACTGCACAGAAATCCGATGAGCAGCCCTGCTAACGGAAAGAACGGGACACTCTTTCTCAGTTCCTCCGGATTTTCTCCCGGCTTCCCCATGGGAAGAATTGTCAGGAACCTGATACCCGCGGCAAGCCTCCCGACCGGATTAACTCTACTCATCCCCGGGAACCTCTGTACTCCCTTTCAACAACATGGGAACACCGGAAACCATCAATGTCACCGAATCTGCCCCGGCTGCAGCAATCTGATTGCACCGCCCGAGCAGATCACGGTATCTCCGCGCCATGTCATTGGCCGGGACAATTCCCATTCCCACTTCGTTTGTCACCAGCAGAAGAGTTCCCGGATATTCTGATGCAGCCTTCAACAGGCCTGCAGCATGGGTGGAAACAATATCCTCCGTGAGCATGGACCATTGATCACCCCGTGCAAAAAGAAGATTGCTGATCCAGAGAGACAGGCAGTCAATCAATACAACTTCGTAATCACCCGCACTCATTATTGCTTCAGGAAGGTTAACTGACTCCTCTATGGTCTGCCATCCCTTATGGCTTCTGTCACTCCTGTGCTTCTCAATTCTAGCTGCCATTTCATGATCATCATCCATAACAGGGCATGTTGCGATAAACAGCCTGGAATTCAGGGAGGCTTCAGCCAGCTTCTGGGCATATGCACTTTTACCGCTTCGACATCCCCCAGTGATAAGATGAATTCTACCCATTCACAACCTCGCTGTTTCTCAGGTATACAAGCTGTCCCACTGAGCTTTCATCATCATTCAATTCGATAAGTGCAGTGGCACCGTACATGATGTTGAAGGCATGTGCATGTTTAAAAGGTATGCCCAGAAAAAGGCAGAGCAGCACCCTGACCACACCTCCGTGGGTTACAACAATCTGATTCCGGCTCTCCGATTTCAGTATCCGGTCGGCAGCTTCTTCAACCCGCCTGTGAAAATCCCTTATGGATTCTCCACCGGGAAAAACAAAATCATCTCCTGCAGAGAGCCATTGCTTCACATCACCGGGGAATCTTGAGGAGACTTCATTGAAGCTCATGCCCTCCCAGTTCCCAAAGTCTATTTCACGAAGAAAATCCTCGGTGGACACTGGTACATTTGTTTCCTCTGCAATAATTCCGGCGGTCGCAGCGGTACGAGCCATGGGGCTGCACACGCAGGATGAAAAATTACCGGATCGCAGAAAACGGCCAGTCGACAAAGCCTGTTCCATTCCTGTAACATCAAGGGGCACATCCGTCCTGCCAATATACCGCCCATGGTATTCCCGGGAGACACTGCCGTGCCTTACAATCGCAATCTGCCGTTTCATTTCACAGCAGCCGGAATAACAGTTGAATGTACGGTGAAACACATGCATGTGTACACAGATTTCCTCCCCTCGAAGGCGCACGAAGCGCTTTTTGGTATCCTGGCTTCCGGATCGACCTACTAACCACAGCCTTCCCGCACTAACGCGCAGTGACCATTAACTCGTGGCTTTCGTCCCCGGTTACAGTGGCGGGGCCGCACCGGATTTGCACCGGTTTCCCTGTTCTTAATATGAGAGGCTAATATATGAAAAGCAGAAGATTGTGTTGCATCAATCTGTCAGGTCAGGTCAGGATGAAGATACAGCGGGAATCCCCCGCTCTGTATTCTCTCTTCAAGTATTCATTGAATTGTTGTCTCCCGCCATTTTCATCTTCCACAACATTTTTTGTATTTTTTTCCACTGCCGCAATAACAAGGATCATTTCGTCCTGTCTTTTTGCCGGCAGTAAATGCTGTTGTGTTCAGATCAGATAAAAATTTAACAAGCGGAACAGGATTTTCATCAGTTCCTATCTCATGATGCTTCTTCTCTTCCGGTATTGAATCCAGGTCAACTACCCCAGCAATCTGGTATCTGATACTTTCATTGCTCCTGATCGCAATATTTGCAGCCTGCTCAACTTGTTCAGTGTCAAATACGATCACAGGGCAATTATTACAAAAATGACTTCCTGAAATATTTGTCATGTATTCACCCTCTTCAACATCCGATTTAACTGTTAACAGTATAGTGCATCCTTTTTCTACCAGAGGTGAATGGCATTCTGGACAGACAGTCAAACCGCAATGTTTACTGTAATACCTTCTCCTGTTGACGGATATGTCTATTGTTTCGCTGTTATTCATTCATTTATCTCCCGTATTGTGCATGTCTGTAACAGTTAGTGCAAAACCCGATTGCATTCTCTACTGTGTAATCTCTATTGTCATTGACACAGCCAGGGAATGAGCTGCTTACTCTGAAATATATCATCTTCAAGTTTCTTGATACTGTCTGCTGGCTTCTACGAAGCACAGTCAACCTGAGAGTAGTATACCCCGGACAAGATCACAGTACCACTCCGCATCACGGTAATATTTTGATTCAAGTTAATGGTTTTTGAAAACTACCTCTTTATTTCCATTATATAAAGAGGCTCAAATCTTCTTGTTCCCTGAGTGGGTATCCACCGCGCCGGCTATCGAGGAGCTTACCGACTGGAGAGTGGAAATGGAAATCATAAAAACCGGAGAAAGATGCTTCTGCTCATGGAGTGGCGGCAAGGATTCATGCCTTGCTCTGCACCGGGCAGTTGATCTTGGGGGTGTCCCGGAATACCTGTTTACAATGCTTCATGAAGATGGAACACATTCAAGATCGCACAGCATCCCGCTGGATGTATTGCAGGCTCAGGCGGACTGTATGAACATCCCGCTGGTGACCGGATCGGCAACATGGAATGAATATGAAGAAGTGTTCATTGATGCACTGCATAAATTTCAAAGAAAAGGCATAACTGCCGGAGTGTTTGGCGACATTGACCTGCAGGGGCATCTTGAATGGGAAGAGAAGGTATGCGGGGCTGCCAATATCAAACCGTGTCTGCCGTTGTGGAAATGTGAACGGCTGGATATCCTCGATGAGCTTTTTCATCTGGGCTACAAAGCAATGATTGTAACAATCAACACGAAACTGATGGATGCAAAATACCTGGGCCGGGTAATTACCCCGAATCTGGTGGATGAGTTTGAAAGAGCGGGAATAGACCCATGCGGTGAAAATGGAGAATACCACACAATTGTTTTTGATGGTCCTCTTTTTAGAAGACCGCTTGAATTGAAAAAAGGTAAATCTGTTCAACACACCGAACGCTATGTCAGTATGCAACTTAGTACAGATAACCGATAAACTGTCACTATTACCGCAAAATCCGGTTGTCCTCTCTGTAACTACAAGATGTGGAGTCGGTTGCTATGTTTTTTATACGCACTGGCTAGGTATATAATTGACTATACGGCTAGAAATGCGCTCGATGTGTACCC
>JAGLOJ010000069.1 GCA_023139045.1 Candidatus Sabulitectum sp. | reverse complement strand
CTACATTATATTGTATTACTAATTCCATGTCAAGTTGTAATATTTTCTTATACTGGCTACGTCTATTTCAGCACAAATCGACCTATCTGCTTGTCCGTCAGTCAGTTTATTGAATTAGGGGATTTGAGTCTAAGGGAACTTCCGTAATAAATGGACAACTGTCGAATTGCCATTATCTTATGCAGTTATTGATTTGGAAATTAAATCATTTTGAAAATGGGCGAAGGCTACAGAATCACTGTTTCCTGCACCCTTTTCTCATTAGCTTGCATGCACAAATTCAGGAGTTCAATAAGAAGGACTTCTCCCCCCTCTTCAATGCTTCTGTCAAGATTAAATTCCATACACCTTACATTTGTTCCATTCCAGTCGTGGCTGTATGGGTTCTCCGTAACAAATGGATATATCAACACAGCTTCAGAGCAACCCAGCTTGATGGAATATGCCAGTACCTGGTTAACATCTTCCGGAGCCACCTTCAGCCCAATTTTGTACTTGGTATCAGCAACCAGCATTGGCTCACCGGTCTCCCGGTTTTCAATAACCAGATCCGGATAGATGTTAAATGAACCAGCATCAAGAGATTTCTGAGTACGCAGTACATACCGGTCAGAGCTATTGATTCGAGCAGCAAGCCACTTTGCAACAAATTCTTCAAACAACTGATGCATACTTATTACAAAGGGCAGCATTCTTCTGTTACTAACCCCCTGGCTCGGGCCTGTTCTCTCCAGGAAGAACCTGCACAGCCCGTGCATCGGTTCATAGTCATCGTTCAGTCTGTTGTAGAGTCTGCCCATGCAATCTGTGTGTGAAAAATGCTGCAGGGAAGTAAACCTGCTGAGAATTCTGTATGCGTGACGCACCGGAGGCAGGTACTCACCGCTGCAAAGCCCAGACCGAAGAATTGTTGAAAGGGTCCACAATATCAACTGATTCTCCTCAACATCTGTGGTATGGTCTTCATACCTGCAGACAAGAGCAGGATCAAGTGGCGAGCGCAGAGATTCCCGCACATCAATTCTTCCCCGAATAAAAGACAGTGAACTGCTTTCAGAACGGTATGTACGGTATAAACCCTTGCGACTTCTTGTCAGCACCCTTCTTGCAAGAATTGAAGCAAGCCTTGAATAGAAGTCTGCAAGAGATGAAGTGTCAGTAAGCCCTTTCAGAATATGAAAGCTCTTCAGACCGTAAGCCACATCAAGCATTCCAAACAGGTTGGCAACAGACACCTTTGGCTGAATCTCAATCACTCCGCCGGAAAAAGGCAGATACCCCACATACCCTTTGGCCTGCAGTACCCACTCCGTACTGAATGTAGGATGAATTACATCAACATAAAGAGAGTACTCTCTGTGTATCTCTTCAGCGTAGGGATCAAGCTCAGCCCTGGAGAACTCCTGTTTCTTCCATTCCTGCAGCACAATATCCATGAATACTATTCTCTGCCTGTTATTTCTTTACAAACCACAGCCCGGGAAAACAATTCGGCAGTAACTGCATATCCAGCCATACTGCAAATACAAGAATCATTTAACGAAAGATTCATCATTAGAATTCCAAGCTCATTTGTGCAGAAGGATGTGGAGGAAATGGAGGATAAAACAGTCCGATAATGAGATAAGGGTTTGGAGCGATGTAATGCCATGCGGCAGTTGTCCCCAGAATAAGATACAGATCCCTGTCATTCATCAATGTCTCGATCTTGGTTCTTACATCTCCGCAGGCCTTATCTTCATCACCGGTTTTGCTTACACAATTTCGATAAAGACTGCAGATCTCCCAGTCTTCAACCATCATTTCAGATTCCCGACCGGTTTCATCTGCAAATCTGATTTTGAATTTGTAAGGAATCTTATCAACAGGTTTTGTTTGCCTGATAAGATCTTCATCGAAGAAACCCGGCTGATTCAGTATTGCTCTACATGCTTCCAGCTTCTTGGGATCCCACTCATTCGAGGTAGATTCAATCGAAAACTTGATATACTTTGCCGGTTTGAAAACAGCAATTGATCGGTTATGTTTTTTTGTATCCAACAAAAGATCGTTCAGTGAGGTATAGAGGTAATCAGGGTTTAGAACAAACTTTTTACGCTTATTCCATTCGTCCTTGCCTGTAGGAATAATCTCCTGCAGCTCAATGTCGAAAAGATTTACAGGTCTGTAGCTTTCAGACCTCGTATCGCCTGGATTCTTTTTTAGTTGAATATTTACCCATTGGTACTTTTTGAAATGCCGGTCTCTATTAAATCTACGGTATGGAATAGGATATATTCTTATCCATTCACCGGTTGATTCACGAATACCGGCAGTGCAAACAAGTTCACCGTATTTAGTCGAGAGAGTTGGATAGGTTTTTACAGTTATCAACACTCTCTCTTTACTCACAGGTTCTGAACCTCAATTCCTGTTAGCTTGCTTAACTGCTCCGCTACAATAGTTCGATGGCACTGTAATGGATTGGCTTCATAACATGTCAATGCGATTCTACGCCCATTATTAACCATTTCCACCAAAGAATCAAGCTCTGATATTCTATATCGAAGAACAGTCTTCTTGTAATTATCAAACAATTTATTGTAATCAGCCTGAGAATTCAGTTCTTTTCTCATGGAGTTATCAATGCCCAGAGACGGGATATGCAAATACTTGATTCCAAGATTCTCAGCTGCATTCTGAAGAGTTTTCTTTGAAAATCCATATTTCATACTGAATGCATTTTTCCGCACATCAACAAGTACTTCCACACCTGCTCTGAACATCTTAACCAGATATTCATCCAGTGAAACACCTTCGTAAGCAATTGAGAAAAGTCCCGCTCCCACTGAAACCGGTCTTGCTTTCTCAATCACGGCAAGTTCTGAATTGGAAAGTACACCGGATGCAATCTCGCTATTTAATGCATAGAAGGGATAAGTAGTGTAAGTCAATCTAACCAGTTCATCGCCGCTAAGATGCCCGTAACGCTTATACAATGCATTGCAATCCTGAAAGTAAGACATATCGATGTGCCCCAGAGTATTCCTGCCAGAGGAAGTTAGTTTCCAGGCCTCACAGTCTTCAAGTAACCCCTTGCGTATCAGCGACCGCTTATCTGCATAAGCCTGATAGGAAAATCCGCCGAACTTGTAAGGCACAAAAGCATAGTAAGCGTTTGCTTTCCCAACACTCATAAGCAGCAAATACTTCATAAATTCAACAGCATTCAGATCCCCGCCGAAAGTATCAAGCAGGGCAAGCAGCACCTTGTGTCTCTTATACAGAATAGTTTTTTTCATACACCAAATATAATGGTCAAACTGCACCAATCTGGAATCCCTGTACAAAGCAGCCAGAGCATGCCACAGCAGCATAATTATCCACACAACACCCCAGAAGATTGAGGCAAAAACAGCAAAACAAATTCAAGCGAGGGATGTCCCAAACGAGGAACATGCAAAGAATGGTATTTGGGTAACATGGTAACCGGATTCCCGAGACCGGTGTCCGATATCACTACTTGTGTGAGCTACCGGAGGTCTCCTCCCGTCTGCATTTCGCGAACGCTATTTCCAACTCGATCCAGCAATTGGTGAGTTCCCGGAATTTCCGGTAGTTGACCACTGCCTCCGATACCTCATCAACTTTCTCAGGCCGCACGTATAGGGTATGCCCTTTACCTGCATGAGTAAAGCTGAGCTGATGGTATTCACCACCACCAGACCTTTTCTGAACAGAGAGAGTACCGGGATGCATGTGACCGACCCTGGTTATTGACTCTTTAACCGAGGTCATCTTTTCTTCAAGTTCGATCATCGTCTTATTCATGATTGTATTATAATATGATACAATACTGATACCAAGCCCCAATAAACAGACAACTATCGAATTGCCAAGATCTTATGATGTTGAAGATGGATCAACTCTGTCATCCCATGTTAAAAATTTCTGCTAGTAATCTCATCTATAGTAGACACACATGAGTGGGTTGATTATCGTACTGTACGATTTTATAATACAGTAAGGAGGAAGCATAATGACTAGTATTTCCGGGCTCAAAGAACTTGCTCGTGGTATTGTACTCGCACAAGGTAATACATTTGTTAAGGAACTACTAAGATCCAATCATGTGAAGATTGGAGCATCAAAAACTGCGTTTCTGTCAAACCTAAATACTGCTATAGATGATGGGATACTCACGGAGGATATCTTTAACAAATGGCTTAATGAGGTTGAAGGCTGGGGCCAGCAACATGCTTACATATATCGCATCTCAAATGCCGAAACGGGAAAGCAATTTTGGAAGGACCGCAAACTGGTTCAAGCTAAAACATCAATAGCCGGATTTGGTGATAAATGGGATGTCTCTCCCTCCAGTGCTTTCCCGGATAGACGAGAGTTAACTGGTGTCTACTATGACGACGTATCATTCAGACTTGTCTGGTACGAAGGGAACTCCTCTCTCGTAAGAGATAAGACGAAGGATAAGCCTGATGAAAGAATAGGCACAGACATTTACGATTTCCATGCTTATAGACACAGAGCAAAGAGAATTGTTACACGATTTGACTGGCCCGTTGGGAGCAACTATGCGGCAATACTTCTGCAAACACCGTGGAATAAAAAAGAACACGATGATATTAGAAGTGATGTACTTGCAGTTGTTAACAAGTTCATTGAAGCTGATAACATTGAGTTATTAAAGATGTCAGACGCGATTATGGGCCTTGATCAAGAAAGCGTAAACAACACAGAAGCTGGAGCTGGATTTACTTCTGAATCAACTCGACTGGAATCAGGTGGAGCTTTCGTCGGTTTCGGTACAAAAACTACCAGTGGCTATGCAAATACTTCTGCTGTAAGAGAAGTTCGGAATGCCGTGCAAATTAGTAAATTCAATGGGGAAACTGCCACTTTCTCAGTTCGAGATAATCCGAGATTCAATATTTCCCGAAATGAATTGATACACATCGACCTGCGAAGTGTCTCTAGTGACTGTAGCTGGGTTAAGATACGCCATATGTGTACACGTAAGGATGTCTGGAATATTCTCAATCGGATTGCGGAAATAGCTGATAATGTATAATTGGGAACGGTACACAGAAGAAGGATATTCAGAAAAACTTGTCAACCACGTTCGAGATATAGTTCTCGATGCCGATATAACTGAAATCAAACCTGAGTGTATCTCTTCAAGTACAGGAGTCAGTCTTGAAAAAGTTATTGAGTTCCTTCATCTGCTTTCACAATCACATGAGCAGAACACAATTCAATTAGAATCCCGATATCTATGTCCTTTCTGCGGAAATCAGATTCCGATAGACAGTCCAGAACACTTCTGTGAATCCAAGAATGACATTGTAGGTGCTTCCGAATTAGAGGTTGAGGAATACTACCTTCTCGCGGTTGAGCCCAGTCGAGACATCAAGTGGGCAGTCGTAATCCATGGAATGAATACCAGAGGAGCCTGGCAGGAAGATCTCGTTTGGAAGTTAAGTACCCTATACAAATACTCCATCCCAGTCTTTGTTTATAAATATGGCTTAGTGCAAATTGGCGCACTTCTACCGTTTCTTCAAAAACGAAAAGTAAGAGAGTTCGCCTGCCATCTGAAAAAAATCTCAAAAGCATGCAATTCACATGATCCTGGTTTTAAGCCCGATGTAATCGCACATAGCTTTGGAACTTGGATCATAGCGAATACGCTAAAACAAAATCCTGATATCAAAATTGGCAGACTTATCCTTTTAGGTAGCATCATACGACCAGATTTTGATTGGGAAAAACTTCTTGACAATGGACAGGTTGAAGCAATCTTGACGCCTCCGACAAATCAATCCT
>JAGLOJ010000068.1 GCA_023139045.1 Candidatus Sabulitectum sp. | reverse complement strand
CAGAATCTGCAAATGTCTCGGGAACAATGATTCTACTGCGTGCGGTGTATCCAGCGAATGCATCTTATTCAGCAAACATGCAAAGTGTGTTTAGTTCCGTCAATGGCAATTCACTTGATGTCAGGAATTAACATATGTCCATTAAGCCACGAGAATACCGCAGTTTAGCGGAATCCACTAATGCAGGAGGTGTCAAAATGATAGAGTATTTAAAGCAGTATAAAAGTGAATTAATGGCCAAAGACTTGGTGCGACAGAATCAGGTTCCATACATGGTTGGTTGGGTGCACAGGTTCCTTTCTCTTGGGAGCCCGAGGAAACTGTATTTGCAGATGTTCTTGAAAAAGAGGGCAGGGAGGACTGGCAAATCCGTTAGGCACTGGATGCTGTCAGGATATATAATTCCATGTTTTGTCAACCTGTTGTTGAAGGTTGTGATGCCGCGGTATCAAGCAAAGCTGCGGTTTCAGATCTGGAACTTTCGTTTCAGTTTCTCCTTATAGAATCTGCTTTACAGTATTCCACGAAAGACCACAGAGCACCGCAACATATGTCAAGGGCATGAGTTGAGACAGGCAAAGAACATAACGAGCAAGGGCTCTTGTATAGCTTTTCTGCCCTTCAAGAAAGGGAACATTTACCTGTCGAATGGTTCCACACTTCTTGCAGACAACTCTTGGGATAAAAAGGTGGAGCAGGTTAAGTCTGGTTCCTGTGGGCAACAACCTGAGAGTTCGAAACACCCCACCAGAGCGTACTACGTTGTGCGAATGGCATTTGGAGCACTTGGTATAGCTGTCAGATATCACTCCGTGATAGGTGGTTTTGCCTTCAGCATAACTGGTACGAAGGTACTTTAGGCCCCTCAGGTCTTGATTGTGGTATAATTGACTTGTGGACATGCCGCTCCTTCAATGACTTAAGTGGTTTTTCGCCATTGAAATATAGTGTCATGTCCACACTTGTACACTCAGGCTATGTATGCAAATTTCGGAAGAGCCGAAATTTCAACGGCATTACTGAATACCTTTCGACGATACTTTGCCGGAAAAACCAAATGATACATTAGCAACGACTTATCATGACTCTTGCAAATGTGTTCACTCATACACCAAGAATACAAAAACTGTTTGTACGCCCCAGGGGGCGGGGAATTATACCCTCCTCAGATTAAATTATAACAACAAAACAGGTTTCGTTCAGAAACTTGTTTTTCATCACTGGAATGATTATCACTTCTTCTTCAAGAACAGGGTTTCATCAACAGTTACGGAGACAACTTGCGTCATATCTGTTTCATGCCGGCATACAACGCAGAAAAGCTTATGGAGAGCGTAATCAGGAATATTCCATCTGGTGCCTGGGATAAGCTGGAGACACTTCTTATAGTAAATGATGGTTCCAGTGATACCACCGGAGATCTGGGAAGATCCCTTTCAAAGGAATTTACAAAGATCGTTGTTGTGGATCACCCCGAAAACAGAGGTTATGGAGAAGCGCAGAAGACCGCCTTTGACTGGGCAAAGAAGAATGGTGCCGACAGCATTGTTATGCTTCACTCCGATGGACAGTACCCACCGGAATTCCTTCTGAAGATGATTGCCCCTCTCGAATCGGGTGCAGATGTGGTGGGGGGAAGCCGCACCATGCACGGTGATATGCGCAACGGCGGAATGAGCCAGATCAGATACTGGGGAACAGTGATTCTGAACTGGGTGGAAAACACAATTTTCAGAGCCAACCTGAGCAGTTACCACAGTGGCTACAAAGCATATGGAAGAAAAGCCCTTGAACAGATACCCTACTGCAAGTATTCCCGGACTTTCAACTTTGATTCAGAGATGCTTGTGGGAGCAATAAGGGCCGGGCTTAATGTGGTGGAAATACCCATACCCACAATTCACGGAGAGGGTTATTCCAGCCTGAAACCTATTCCGTACGGTTTCAGCGTACTCCACACACTCTGGCGCTTCATTACCAAAAAAATCTGATAACAGCAGTCTTTCACTGACATCACTGCAGGCAGGTAAAGAACCTGAACCGTCAGGCGTTCCCGCTCAATGCCCACTGTCAGACACACTCCCGGCGGAATGATCAGTACTTTTCCCCAAACATGTACTGGACAGATCCCTGTACTATTCCCCAGCCAAGCACAGCCATGTCGTAGAGACAGAGAACGGCAAAAGTAGCGGCTGCATTCCTTTTCAGGTCTCTGTTGCATCTGGTCAGAAAACCGAAGTGACAGGCCAGCGCTGAAACAAGCAGAAAAGCTGCCGGGATAAGTGGAGCTAGGGAAAGTGAAAACAGACTCAAGAGAATACAAGGCTGGGCCATGAGCACCAGTAGTATCGAAAGTACAACCCACCTGCTGTGGTGTGTACCCGACTCATGCACATTGATGTAACGGGCCAGGAGTCTTTTTTTTACCTGTCTCCATCCGCTCTTCGCCTGAGCCCTTGCCATTCTCAGTCTTCTGTTCGTGAACTGGGCAAGGGTGTACGATGCCAGGTGTGTAACCTGAATGGTTTTATCGAGAATGATGATTCCGCCATTCTCTACGATGGTGTATCCAAGTTCTTCGTCCTCGACAGTAGGTTCGGGGATTCTTACATTGAAGCCGCCGATTTCGTTGAACCTGTGCCGTCTTACTGCTGAACACCATGTTGCAAATGTGGCTGTGCTTCCTTCAGGCATTCTGTTGAGACTGTAGTAGTAGTAATAGTTCTGATACTGTGAAACCTGGTCCTCCGCGGGGCAGATCGGTGTGTAGAGGGTCTGGACCGCCCAGACGGATTCATCTTCAAAATATGCCGTTACCTTCTCAATCAGATCTACAGAGACAATTACATCTGAGTCCAGAAACAGAATTACATCACCGGCAGCAGCAGATGCGCCCATATTTCGGGCAGTTGCCGGACCCTTTCTGCCCCCGGTGCCAAGCAGAACAACACCATATTTATCAGCTTTGTCTGCTGTGTCGTCACTGGATCCGTCATCAACAAGTATGACTTCCAGCGGGTTGAGTGTCTGCCTGTGAATGGAATCAAGGCAGCTGTGAATAGTGCTTCCTGCGTTCCAGGCCGGGATTACAACTGATATCGAAAGGCTCAATTCCACCTCCGGATTGATACTGAGTGAAGACATTGGATGAAAGGCTGAATATATTCAGCAGATCATGAAGATAGTACTGTTGACAATGCCGGCGTGCTGGGAACAGGATCAGCACGATTTTATGAATGAGAGAATACCGCTTTTCAAGTGGCTTCATATCAAGCCCCTTGTTAATGTGGTGCCGTCTCCGTCTCTTCTCTATCTTGCCCCGTACATGATAGAGGATGGGCATGAAGTCCGTTATCTTGAGGGGCTTTTCTTTACATTCGAGAATGTCATGGACCGCTTGCGTGTGCTTCAGCCTGATGTTATCGGCGTGACACTTACAAGTGTTGACTGGGAAAATTCCAGGTGGATGATTACAGAAATGAAGAAGCACTTCCCCGATACTGCAGTGGTGGTGGGAGGAATTCATCCGACACTCTGGCAGGAGAAGTGTATTGAGCAGTGTGACGGCATTGATTATGTGGTTAAAGGCGAGGGTGAACACACAATGCGCGAGTTGGTCAGTTGTCTCCGGAAGAAAAAAATTCCCCTGGAAGTTCCCGGTCTGGTATTTTTCAACGATGGACAACTGGTTAAAACCCCTGACAGGGAAACAGTGGAAGACATTGACTCATTGCCCATGCCTGCACACCAGCTTGCTCCTCCCGGCGAGTATCTTCCCAGCCCCACATTCTACAACAGACTTCCCCATGCGAACATCATAGGAGCCAGGGGTTGCCCATACTTGTGCACTTTCTGTCACACGGACAGGCATACGAGAATGCGATCGGCCGCGAATATCGTTGACGAGATCGAGTGGCTGGTGAAGGAGCAGGGCGTCAAAGATATTGCCTTCTGGGATGATACATTTACTCTTTCTGAAAAACGTGCTCTGGAGTTCTGCGACGAGATACTGAGAAGAAAGCTGGATGTTGACTGGGCTGTGAATGCACGGGTGGACAGGGTGTCCGAGAAGTTGCTTCGCAGGATGAAGGAAGCAGGCTGCTGGAGAATTCTCTATGGTATTGAGAGCGGGGTGCAGAAAAACCTGGATACCCTGAAGAAGGGAACCAGGGTGGAACAGATACGAACAGCAATCAATCTGACCAGCAAGCTGGGTATGGAGGCCTACGGAACATTCATGTTCGGTATTCCAGGTGAAACTTTTGAAGAGGGGCTTGAGACTATTGAGTTCGCCTGCTCCATTGACCTGGATTATGCTGTCTTCGTCAATCTTACTCCACTTCCGGGAAGCGAAGTGTACCAGGACCTGTTGGACGGAAAGATCAAACCCGCGAAGTTCACAAAGGACAGGTTCAATTTCAAGAATGTATCATTTGTACCCGACAGTCTAACCGAGGATCAGATCCGTTTCCTGATTCAGGAAGGACATCACAGGTTCTATCTCCGACCCAAACTTGTCTGGAAAAAGATCAGAAGAATGAAAAGCCTTCTTGATCTGAAGAAATACATAAACGGTTTTCTTCTGCTGGCAACGGCGAAGTACATGAAGAAGCCGGTAGAACCTCAGCTGTATTAACATGAAATTCATATTGATCCGCCCGCCGGTGGTCCATCTCAAGGCTGATTTCTACGGAAGCATTCCCGGGATTCCCTCCGGACTTGCCTACCTGGCTGCCAGCGTGAGAGAATTCGGTCACGATGTGAGCATAATTGATGCTTATGGTGAAGATCCCCATCGTTTCTACACCTTCCGAAAACGGTTCAGAGCAAGAGGGCTTACACCATCCGAGATAGCGGACAGGGTGCCCGATGATGCTATTCCCGGTGTTTCCGTACACTGCGCCAGTGAGCACTCCATGTGTCTGGAAATAGTCAGGGAACTGAAGAGAAGGAATGCAGACAGGCCGGTGCTTGTCGGTGGTTATCACACCACGTTTGTTCCTGAGGATTTTGTTAAGGCCGGTGCTGATTTTGTAGTTCTGGGTGAGGGTGAGAAACGTGTTCCCGCTCTGCTGTCGTACATTGAAGGTAAGACAGAATTCGCCTCTCTTGATGGTCTTGTAACTCCCGACTTTTTCATTGACAGGAAAGAGAAATACACACTGGATCTGAACTCCCAGCCTTTTGCGGCAGTGGATCTGCTCCCCCTTGAAAACTATTGGAAACTTGGCTATGGGCATGGCCCTGCCATGCGTGGCGTGAGATACATGAATATTCTCACCTCCAGGGGCTGCCCGTACAAATGCTCTTTCTGTCAAGCACCTCAGATGTGCGGAGGACACTGGCTGGCCAAGAGTGCTGAAAAGGTTCTTGAGGAACTTCAGTTTCATATTGACAGATACGAAATCCACGATTTCCACCTTCAGGACGAAAACTTTGCGATAGACAGGAAGCGAGTTGAGGATATCTGCCATGGTATTCTGGACCGCAAGATGAATATTACCTTCTGTTTTCCATCGGGGCTCAAGATGGAAACCCTTGATGAGAACCTTCTTGAGCTTCTTGCGGAAGCCGGCTGCAGGTACTTCTCGCTGTCTCCTGAATCAGGGTCAACCCGTGTTCTTAAGCTTATGAACAAGACGGCAGATATCCAGCGTGTGCCAAGACTTATCAACAAAGCATCAAATCTGGGGATTGCCACCTGTTGCTTCTTCGTTGCCGGAACACCGGGGGAAATACCTTCCGACAGAAGTGAAACCAGGGCATACATCCGAAAGCTGGCAAGAGCAGGCGTGGAAGAGGTAGTAATGCCCATAATGACACCATTCCCTGCAACTCCATCAATGGACAGCCCTGAACTGCAGGGCTTCACCGAGATGGATGACCTGTGCTTCTCTCCAGTATGGAGGAAAGATTACAAAAAGCTGGACAGGTTTCGCATGGGAACTTACCTGCACTACTACTCGACAAGATTTTTCAACCATCCGATAGGATTTGTAAAGATGCTTGGTCGTATTTTCACCGGAAAATGCCGCACTAAAGGTGAGATGACTGCTCGTCGTCTTCTGCGCGACTCTCTGGATAAAATTGTTTCCATTGGCGAAAAACCAGTTAATCCGTGAAAAATCTCTGGCCTGAACTGCTTGTTCTTGTTCTATTCCTTCTGGGAGATCTGCTCTGGGACGGGATTGCCTCGGCTGCCGCAGGAGCAGCAGCGGGTCTTCTTGCTTTCCTCATTCTTCTTCTGTTCAAAAAGAAAAAACCCGGGCTGATCATTGAAGGACTGCTCTTCGGCAGCATCACTGCTCTGGGTGAGCTTGTTGATTATCCCGGTGGCACACTTATTCTCATGGAGCTTGTGTTTGCTGTGATTTTGCTGGTTTCCGTTCTTTCCGGTAAAGATATCATCTCAAGAATGGCCGGGGGATTGGGCAAGGGGTTCTTTTCAGAACAGCAGTCCAGAATCCTCTCCGTAACACTTGGATCTGTATTTCTCTGCCATTCAGTACTTTGCACGATACTGGCCCTCCTTGGATTCTTCAGTTGGTGGGTTGGTGGGATTCTTTTCCTTGTGACGTATTTAATGGGTCTCCGGATGAGCAGAGCAGGAATGAAGAGAGCAGTTCGAGATTCCCTCCCGGTGCTGCTGGAAGAGAAGGAAGGTATTTATCGCCTTGAACTGAGTGGACTGATTTCAGGAAAAATCAGGCTGACAAGTGAGACCGGCACCACAGTTATCGCTGAAATTATTTCCGTTGAATCAAAACCGCATGAGTTCCTCATTCAGCTTGAAACTGTGATGAAAAGAAGGGGAATGCGGAGTTTCTCAATTGATTGCTGGACCGGTGATGAGATTGAGCTGGAGATGCAGGGATTTATCACTTTTGACGGGAAGTGGAGAAAGCGAATTTAGTTCCATTCGGTTTCATGAAATGAGTTTCTTTCTCTTTTTCAGTTCGGCACTTACGTAGATTATTCAGCAGTTTTAAATGCCCGTTTCTGCATCCTCAGTGCTTGACTTTTAGCGGGTATAATGCCATTGTAGAACCCCAAGGAGTAAAAAGCATTCTGTTTTTATTAAAGTGTTATCTCATAATAAACTTAGCAAGGAGGTCCCTCAATTGACCGATGCCAAGTACCCTCGTTCAGAGGTGAATCTGGACAAGTGCAAGGGATGTGGATTGTGTATTGCAGCCTGTCCCAAACAGGTTCTTGTCATTTCACCGAAGCTGAACTCAAAAGGCTATCACTACGCAGAGTACATGGGTAGTGGTTGTGTTGGTTGTGGTAACTGTTTCTACAGCTGCCCTGAGCCTGATGCAATAACTGTGTATCTGAGAGACTATGACCCAGAGAAGGAGGTGTAGAATGGCCAGAATGCTCATGAAGGGGAATTATGCCGCTGTATACGGAGCAGCAATGGCGGGATGCACCGCGTATTACGGATATCCCATCACTCCTGCCAGCGAGGTAGCAGAATCAGCTGCTGCACTTTTTCCAAAACTGGGAAGAATATTTGTTCAAGCTGAAAGCGAAGTTGCAGCCATCAATATGGTCTACGGTGCTGCCGGAAGCGGGCAGAGAGTGATGACAGGAAGCTCGGGCCCGGGAATCAGCCTTAAGATGGAAGGAATTTCCTACTGTGCCGGTGCAGCACTTCCCTGTGTGATAGTTGACATAATGCGTGGAGGTCCCGGCCTTGGAAACATCGGCCCGGAGCAGAGCGACTACAATCAGGTTGTCAAGGGTGGCGGACATGGAAACTACCGCTGTATCGTACTTGCGCCTGCAAGTTGTCAGGAAATGTGCGACTACACAATGCTGGCTTTTGAGCTCGCAGACGAACACAGAATACCTGTTTTTGTTTTGACCGACGGTGTTATCGGTCAGATGATGGAATCAGTTGTTATTCCGGAACCGGTAAAAGAATTGCCTGACAAGAGTGATTATGCCGTATTTGGTACTCCGCTTAACAAGAATCTGGTAAACTCAATTTACATTGATCACGATGAACTTGAGCAGTGGAACATGAAGCTTCTCAAGAAGTATCAGATCATTGAGGAGAGTGAAGTCAGGTTTGAAGAGTACATGATGGAAGATGCCGAGATCGCCTTGATTGGCTATGGCTCTGTCAGTCGAGTTCTTCGTACTGTAGTAGACAATGCCAGGGAAAAAGGACACAAGATTGGTCTTTTTCGACCAATTACACTATTCCCATTCCCCAAGAATGAAATTGCTGTACTTCCGGAGCGGGGTATAAAGCATGTTCTTACCGTTGAGCTTTCAACCGGGCAGCTGGTTGATGATGTGAATCTTGCCCTCGCCGGAGTCATTAAGAGCGATCTTTATTTCCGTCTGGGTGGAAATGTACCATCGGCGGATGAGATTACTGATAAGATCTCCGAGCTTTACGGGGAGGTAAAATAATGAAAAAGACAGTACTCAGAAAACCAAAAGGCTTCATTGATGTGTACAAGCACAAACCAGGCGCAGAGAAGGACAGAACACACTACTGTCCCGGATGCGGTCATGGAATTCTGCATAAACTTATCGCTGAAGCAATGGAAGATCTTGATATTGTTGACGATACAATTCTGATCAGTCCTGTGGGATGCAGTGTGTTTGCCTACTACTACTTCGACACTGGTAATTTCCAGGCTGCCCACGGGCGCGCGCCTGCTGTGGCTACTGCAACCAGCAGAGCCAATCCAGACAAAGTTGTCATCAGTTATCAGGGTGATGGCGATCTGGCGGCAATCGGTGGGAACAACATTATTCAGGCAGCAAACAGAGGAGAGAACATCGTTGTTTTCTTCGTGAATAATGCGATCTACGGAATGACCGGTGGCCAGATGGCTCCCACAACTCTTGAGGGCCAGATAACCACAACTACACCTTATGGCAGGAATGTTGACACAGACGGTTATCCGATGAAGATGTGCGAAGTTATCAGTCAGCTAACAGCTCCAACTTATGTTGAGCGTGTCTCACTTCACGACGCACCTCACATCAGGAAAGCACGTGCTGCGGTCAGAAAGGCTCTCCTGAACGCAAAAGAAAGAAAAGGTTTCCAGTTCGTGGAAGTTCTTTCCACCTGCCCCAGCGGATGGAAGATGGACCCTGTGAAGAGTATGGAGTGGGTAAAAGAGAGGATGATGCCTCTGTACCCGCTTGGGGTTTACAGGGATCTGGGTGAAGAGGCCAGGATTACCACACGACCGGTTCCGGTCATGGATCCTGCAGCAGTCTGGGAGAAGCTTGGAATATCCGCAGAGAAGGATGTTGACTTTCCCCGGGGTGAGGTTGCTGATGAGTACAGGAAGATGTCTATCAGAGTTGCCGGTTTCGGCGGCCAGGGCATTATGGTGACAGGCCAGGCTCTTGCCGGTGTGGCTCTTGAATACGGATACAATGTCTCATGGCTTCCAAGCTATGGCCCCGAGATGCGTGGCGGTACCGCCAACTGCTCCGTAAACATACAGGACGGTACTATCGGTGCTGCTGAAGCAGTGAAACCCGGTATGCTGCTTGCAATGAACAGACCCAGCCTGGAGAAGTTCGAAAAGACTATCGTGCCTGGAGGAACACTGATCTACAACAGTACACTCATTGATATTGAGCCTGCAAGAAAAGATATCAAGGTTTTTGCCGTGCCCATTACAGGAATGGCAGATGAACTTGGCAACACCAGAGTTCAGAGCCTTGTTAACATTGGCGCCTATGCAGCCATCACAGGGATGTTCAAAGTCGAGGATGTGATAACTCTCCTGCCCAAGCTTTTCAAGGGCAAGAATCAGGCTATCATAGATTTGAATGCAAAGGCAGTGAAAGCCGGCTTCGACTACGTGAAGGAAAACTTCTAGAGGGTGCTCATTCAGTAAAACCCCCTTTTGATCGCAAGAACAGAAGGGGGTTTATGCAGTGATTCTGCACTGAGCGAGTTTTCTGTCCACTTGGAATGTTAAACATATCAGATGGGTTTTTCGCTCCGGGTAAAATGTGTATTATTGATGTGGGAAGTAAACTCATAAATTTCTGGAGGTCGAAATGAAGAATTTTGTCTTACTCTCAGCTCTTTTGCTTTTACCTCTGACTGCACAGGGCTTCGGTTATCCAGCAGCACTTGAACAGGGCAGCCCGATGCCCGGAATGGATGCTGTATCACACGGGTTTGGCGGTGTATTGTCGGTAAATGTGGGTGGTATGAACCTCTTCTCCAATCCTGCGGAACTGACCAAATCTAATCCAATTATTTCCGCTTCAATAGGCCCTCTCATTCTTAAACAGTCAGTAGATGATGGGCTTGGCAAGCACTCTTTGACTTATGCCGGTCTTGGTGCATCCAGTTTTCAGGCAGGTTTAAACACCCACTCTGCCAGTTTTGCTCTTGGAATAGCAAAGATACGCGACTACACCTACAAGGGAGAGTACTTCTTCATTGACACAAATCCCGATCCGGTCATTGCCGGTTTTGAGAACTTGATCGTCAGCGGCGGTGTGTGGGAGGCAGCTGCAGGTGTTGCCTCGGTTATCTCTGGTGAGATCAGCCTGGGAGCATCTGCCGGATACCGTGTGGGCGACATTAATTATGAGTACTACTGGCATCACTTCAACGAAGCAATACCTGATTCCTCATCAGAGTGGAGCAGGGAAGAGGGTGAATTTACCTGGAGAGCGGGGGCTTCAGTGCCTGCAGGAAACAACATTTCTATCGGTGCTGTTTATGCTTCGAAAACGGACAATTGCCCCTCCAGTATCGCTGCTGGTGTTTGTGTGGGCAATATAGCTGCTTTTTCCCCAGGTTTTGGACTGGAAGCCAGGATCTACGACACAGAGATAAATAGAGCCTGGTCAGCCAATTTTTTCGGTGGTATTCACCCGGATCACAACCTTTTCTTCAGAGGTGCAGCAGTTCTTTCCTCCAGTGGAGGAAATGACCCCGATATCGCTCTTGGCATTTGCATGGGAGCCACAGTCAGCCTGGAAAGAATAGACATCAGTGCTGCCTTTAATTACGGGAGCGAGACGAGAGACGGGAATGTTCTCGGTTTCCCTGATGCAAAAACAATTGATGACGTTGTCACTGCGTTCACTGTAGGGGCTTCAATAGGACTCTAACATACCCTTGCTCTGGAGAAAAGAATGAAGATCTTCGCCGTTTATTCAGCCGTCATCACCATTCTGGTCACGCAGGCTTTTGGGTTCGGGTATTATGATTCAATGACAGAAGGAACCAGTATTCCCGGTCTCACACCATCAACAACTGCCCTTGGCTCCGTTCGTGCTCTTGGAGTGATGGAGGCCGCAAGTATTTTTTACAATCCAGCCCAGACTGCTTCTCTGTCTTTGGATATCCAACTTTCCGGTTCATCCATACAGTGGACTGAAAGAGTTATTCAATCAGATATAGAGAAAAGTGTTAGAAGCTTAATGACGAATGATAATGGTACAGCAGCAGTTGTATACCCAGTAGGTCCCGTTGTAATCGGTGCTGGGATTGCAAAGATCGGTGAATTCGGTTATACGGGGTCGCACACTGTGTTTGATGATCCGGATAATTCTGAGCTGGGCATTGCAGTGCTCTATGCCAATGGCTCACAATGGGAGACATTGGCCGGCATATCGTCTGTTATCAGCGGACAGTTATCTGCCGGCTTCTCCGGTGGAGTTCGGATCGTCAATGCTGACTACCACTATGAGTTCAGCAGCCATCGGTTTCTTATACCGGATTCATCAGTCTACTGGTCGGTGAAGGATCAAGCATTTGCCTGGCATGCAGGTCTTGCTGTTGATGGTGAAATATTCAAGTCCGGGGTATCTTATTCTTCTGAGACCGAGTACATGCATGACATTATTGCGTTTGGAGCAAGCGCTCTTGCTCCTCATCTGGAAAATACTACCGTTGGATTTGAGGCTCAAATCGCTTCCCCTCTCGATCATAATCGGTTCACAGGCAATCTTTTTTTTCAGATGCCTCTTACTGAAAATATGAATGCTCTGACTTCTGTAAGCTTTGACGACAGCCGTGTCGCCAACAGGGCAGGTCTTGGTTACGGACTTGGTTTTGATCTGCGCCTTGACAGGTTCATCGTTGGCGGAGGACTGTTGACTAGATTCAAGGCCAGAAAAAATACTGCCTTCCCCTACGAACAGTCTGATAGAATTGATGACTCTTCCACTATGATTACTCTGGGCATTATCTATCTCCAGGGTACCTGAAAGTTTATGTCATTTGGATCAAACTCATGGGCAAGGCTGGCCTTCATACCGTTCTCCGGTGAGATGAAGGTAGATGGTGATCTTTTTGCTGTGCTGGGGATCAATGCAGACAAACTTACTAACTCGACAGACCCTTTCAGTATGCTTCCGGATTCTGTTGCCCGGGGTCTCATAGAGGGAAAAGAAATCGTCAGAGACGAAGAATTATCCCTGGTTATTATTCCAGGCAAGTCAGGTTCCGGCACCACTGTTACCATAATTGCCGAGCAGATCGCCGATTTTGATCTTGTAGTTGACATGGCCGGTGGTGTTGTCGGGTTTGCTCCAGACGGCACGATTCTTCGGTGGAACATGAGAATGACTCACCTTTTCGGCCCCAGAGAGAAGGATGTGAAGGGAAGGAACGCTTCAGATATTCTTCCCGATCCAGTGCTTTATGACTGGGAAAGTGTTATTTCCTCCGCACATCTTGGCCACGAAGTAAGGGTTGAATTCAAGCCTTCCGGGGAAAAAAGAGTGGAGGGAGTTCTCAGTAGAGGTGGTCCCGGAGTTATCGGACTGTTTCGCGACTCAACAGAGAATTACAAAACAAGCAAGCGACTTCGCGCTCTGAACAGACTTAATCAGGCATACATTCAATCAACAGGAACCGGCCTTCTGCTTTTAGACAGCAGACTGAGAATACTGTTATCCAATTCCGGTTTTTCAAGAATAACAGGGTACCGGGGATCGCTTATCGGTCTCCGACTCCACGACATTCTCTCTGCAGACTCATACAAATGGGTTCACGATGCTTCTGAGCATCTGTTCGCAGAGGAAAGAGCAGAGCAATCCGGAGTAGTTTCCTTTATTAATCAGGAGGGCAAAGCGGTCACTCTTCGGCAAACTCTGAGAGTAGTGAGAAATGAAACTAACCAGGCATTGAATTTTATCTGCCTTTTTGAGGACGAAACAGAGCTCACTCTTTTTCGCGATGAAGTTGACCATCAGAAGAAAAATCTTCTTGGTATATCAAGAATGTCTGAAGAAATAATGAAATCAGACCAAAGGGGGACAGGCAGAATTTGTGAGGAAATTCTTAGAGTAACAGGATCGAAAGCAATTGCACAGTTTTTGTATGACTCCTGTGAAACGCTGAAACTTGCCGGTAGCGCCGGAAATTGGCCCAGGGGCTTTCCTGTTAATGAACTGGGAGAATTCGGTTTTCCAGCCATTGTATGGAGCGGAGACAAACAATATAAAATTACGTCAGCGGAATTGGGAAAGCTTTCCAACTATTTTGGCTCTTGCACAATACTTCCAATCGGTACAGGTGTTTCAAACCAGGGATTTCTTGTTCTTGCAGAATCAACACTTTCCGATTCTGATTCTGATTCATCTCTACTGTGTACAGTATCGTCTTTAGTAAAGATTCAGAATGACATTGCCCATGAGAGATCAGCCAGAGCTGCTGCTGAAAAATATCTGGAACTCAATGAAGGATTTGCAGAAACCCTTCTTGACGGGATTCCTCTTCCAATTGCAATTGTTCGAATGGACGGAAGAGTGGATCACTGGAATCGAGCAATGGAGCTGGTTTGCGGCGTAAAGGCCGGTGAAGTTGACAGTGAAGATGTCAATAATCTTATTGATCCTGAAAGATCGGGATTTACACTTGATTCCCGTGCCTCAGGATCAAGCCTCAGTGAAAACAGTCTTTCTACAGAGTGGGCAGTGAGAAGGAAAGATGGGTCAAAATCTGCTGAACACAGATGGAATGTTTCTATTGTTGATACGTCTTCCGGTTTTTATGGAGATCCTGTATTCCTTATCTCCGGTATACGATCAGATGGTCTCTCTTCCATTGCAGGGGATGGCAGCCTGGACAAGCTGCATGGGAAGAAGTTTCTGAAGAACATTACGGAATTGCTTTCATCGTCAGCACATATCGATTTGTTGCGCGCCTTGTCACAGATCTGTTTCATCATCGGGGGTAGCGGTATTCTGGAATTCAGCAGTGACGGTGAACACACAGCCACATTCCCGCTGGAAGCAGATAAGAGAGGGCATGGTTCGTTGAGTTCCCGGTCTTCGAGATACATTCAGGGGAGAGAGTATCACATCAGAGCGACCAGTGCAATCAGTCAGGAAACACTGGATTCAGTTATTGGTCTGCTTGCTTATAGAGACCATGATGGTCTGGCAATGCACTGCCTTTCAGAAGCAATTGACACCGAAATCCGGCAGTATTCAGCAGCTCTGACCGGTTATCTGGAGAAGTTTTCCTCCGACTCCATTGAACAGAATTACGCAATTCTGCACTTTCTGGACAAGGCAGACCCGCTGGCTGGATTTGCAAGGACCATGCTGTACTCCAACGAAACGGCATCCAGAGTCACTTATCTTCTCAGACTTTCAATTCAGATCAGTCGGGATGATTTCACCGAAGAGTATCCTGACCGATTTCTTGCCAGGCTTCACAACATCTTCGCCCAGCGCAGCCTTCGCCCACCATCGCTTTCTCTTTCGGACAAAATGCCTTCAGTGTTGATTATACCTGAGGTTCTCCTGCAGTGTTTTGCCATGCTGTGTCAACTTGTGGTTCTTGATGGCGTAGTTTCGTTTAAAGCATGGAGACCGGATAGTCTTAAAGAGCCGGGAGTATTTCTTACATTGCAGGGCCTGAATGAACCCTTCCAGGCATTTTCCAGGGGAGAGATTCTCCAACAGCTTGAATCCGGCAGGTTTAATTCAGAAACTGAAGCAGCCATCATTTTCAGAATACTGGAGGCTGCGGGCTGTTCTATCTCCTCCATAAACAGAGGAGAATTGACCTTTCTTCTCCATCCGGCTCACTGATAAGCAGCTCAATTCTCTCCTCATTTTGTATATTTCCGCATAACATACACTGGAGGACCGATAGTGAGCACATACAATTTCAGGAAATTAGAGAAGAAGTGGTCTCCCATCTGGGAGAATATGAATCTGTACAAGACTGGAGACAATCCGAAAAAGAGTAATTTTTACTGTCTGGACTACTTTCCCTACCCGTCTGGAGCCGGGCTGTCTGTAGGACACTGCAGAAACTACATCCCCACTGATGTTATCTGTCGCAAGAAGAGGATGGATGGTCATAATGTTCTTCATCCCATGGGATGGGATTCATTTGGCCAGCCCGCAGAGGAGTATGCCATTAAGACGGGTATGCACCCGGCAGAAGTAACCAGGATCAACACAGAGAACTACAAAAGACAGATGAAACTCTTTGAAGCCGGTTATGACTGGGGTCGGGAAATAAATTCGAGCCATCCCGATTACTACAGATGGACTCAATACTTTTTTCTAATGCTGTTTGACAGAGGGCTTGCATATCAGTCAGAAAATTTTCAGATGTACTGCCCCGGCTGCAGGATCGTTCTTTCCAACGAGGAATCCGCAGGGGGAATCTGCTGGCGATGCAGCGGCGAAGTTGTTAAGAAGAGGTTACCCCAGTGGTATTTCAAAATAACCGACTACGCCGACAGACTTCTTGATGAACTTGACGATCTGGACTGGCCTGAAAACATAAAGGCAATGCAGAGGAACTGGATAGGTCGTTCGCACGGCGCAGGGGTTATCTTCTCAATAGATACGGAGAAAAATGGAACCGTCAATCTACCTGTTTACACAACAAGGATCGATACCATTTTTGGTGCCACATTCTGTGTTCTTGCCCCGGAGCATCCCGAACTCCTCAGAATAACCACAGAGAAGCATCAAAAGGATGTTGCAGAATACATTCGGGCTTCCGGAGCGAAAACAGATCTCCAGCGCCTTGTGGCCAGCGAAAAGGGGAAAACAGGCATCTTTACCGGAGCCTATGCAGTAAATCCGTTCAACGGAAAAAAACTACCCATATGGACTGCGGACTATGTGCTGGCAGGATACGGAACTGCTGCGATAATGGCGGTTCCTGCTCATGATGAAAGAGATCATGCTTTTGCAAAAAAGTACAATCTGCCGATAATAGAAGTTATTGCTCCCGGTGGAGTACCCCAGGGTGTTGAAGAAGAGGCAACCCTCGCCGATGGTGAGCTTATCAACAGCGGGCAGTTCACCGGTCTGGGCTCAGAGAAGTCCAGAAATGTAATGGCTGCATTTGCAGATGAGAACAACTTCGGCAAAGCTGAAACACGTTACAGAATCAGAGACTGGCTGGTAAGCAGGCAGAGATACTGGGGCACCCCCATTCCCATAATACACTGCGAAAAGTGCGGAGCTGTTCCAGACAGGAACCTCCCTGTGATACTACCGGATGTTAAAAGCTATGAACCTGATGATTCCGGACGATCTCCCCTTGCAGCATGCAGGGAGTGGGTAAACACAACTTGCCCCGAGTGTAACGCACCGGCAAAGCGGGAAACAAGCACAATGGCGGGATTTGCCTGCTCCAGCTGGTATTTTTTAAGATTTGTCTCCCCTCATTGCTCAAATGCTCCCTTTGATCTTGAAGAAGTGAGGAAGTGGCTTCCAGTTGATCTGTATGTGGGTGGTGCCGAGCACGCAGTGATGCACCTTATCTATGCCAGATTCTGGACAAAGGTAATGTATGACGCAGGTATGCTGGACTTTACTGAACCATTCTCATGTCTGAAAAATCAGGGAATGCTTATCAGCTATGACCATCAGAAAATGTCCAAAAGCAAAGGCAATGTTATTACACCTGATGAAATGATTGTGAAGTACGGTGCTGATGCTTTAAGACTGTACATCATCTTTATGGGTCCATTCGAGGCTGAAATTGAATGGAGCGAAGAAGGACTTGCCGGTACATACCGGTTTGTGAAACGCATATGGAATCTCTTTCTGGAAACCGCCGATCTCAGGGAGATCGAGACTGATGAGGCATTCGATAAGGAACTGAGATATGAACATGCGAGAACAATAAAAAAAGTCACAGAGGATATGGATAGTTTTCAGTTCAACACAGGTGTAGCTGCAATGATGGAATTTTTAAACTTCCTTTCAGTCAACAGGGGGAAGGCAGCCTCAGTCGGAGATACCTGGAGGAAAGTTCAGAAAGAGTTCCTCACTGTACTCGCTCCGGCAGCACCTTTTGTTACCGATGAACTGTGGCATGCCCTGGGCTTCGGTGGCAGGAACGAGACCATACATACCCAGAACTGGCCTGAATGGGTCGAGGCAGACCTGACAAAGGATACAGTTGAAATAGTAGTTCAGATAAAAGGAAAGATCAGGGACAGGATATCTGTTCCCGCAGGCGCTTCCAGAGAAGAGATCGAGAAAATTGCTCTGAGCCGGGAGAAGATACAGAATTACCTGAAGGGATCTGTTCCCCGGAGAGTGATAGTTGTTCCAGGTAGACTCGTTAACATCATAGGATAGGAGAATCATGGCAAAACAGTACAGTGCCCCACCGGCAATGAACATCAAAACAGACATTGTTTACAAGGTAGAGATTGAAACAGAAAAGGGAACAATCACTCTTGATCTGATTCCAGAATTTGCCCCTGTTACAGTGAACAACTTTGTTGCACTGGTAAAAGACGGTTTCTACGATGGTGTTTCATTTCACCGTGTAATCAACAACTTCATGATTCAGGGTGGCGACCCCACAGGTACCGGAATGGGTGGTCCGGGTTACAATTTCAAGGATGAATTCTCCGGTAATCCCCTTACTCACGAGACCGGTTCAATATCAATGGCCAATGCAGGACCTGGAACAAACGGCAGCCAGTTCTTTATCACACATGCCCCCCAGCCGCACCTCGATGGAAAGCACACTGTATTCGGCAAGGTGACTTCCGGGCAGGATGTTGTTGACATGATTACCCAGGGTGATGTGATGCTTAAGGTTACTGTCGAGGGATAACCGACCGGCAACCATACGGGGAAGGGAGGGGCTTGACCCCTCCCTTGTTGTATTTTGCGGCAAAGTGGCGGTTACTCCCTGTATGGGAGGAAAATTGATGCTTGCTTTTACTCGCAGTGTTGGTCTTGTCGGTATTGATGCTTTTCAGGTTGATGTTGAGGTGGATCTTACAAGGGGTCTTCCAACTTTTACAATTGTAGGCCTGCCTGATAACGCAGTGAAGGAATCAAGAGAAAGAGTCCAGGCGGCAATCGGTAACACAGGTTTTTCGCTGCCTTCCAGGAAACTCACAATAAATCTTGCTCCTGCCGGTCGGAAAAAAGAAGGAGCTGCCTTTGATCTCCCTATCGCAGTAGGTCTGCTGGCTGCTTCAGGCTTTATTCCTGCGGAAAGGGCCGCAAAGTACGCCTATCTGGCCGAACTTGCTCTGGATGGCACCCTCAGGCCGGTAAAAGGGGTACTCCCCATGGCTGCCGGGCTGAACGGGCAGAACATCGAAGGCTTTATTGTTCCCACGGCAAATGCCGCCGAGGCAGTGATAGCCTCGCCTGTTCCAGTGTTTCCCGCAGACAATCTTGAGCAGGTTTCACTTTTCCTCCAGGGTCTGAACAATCTGAAAGAATCAACTGAAACAGAAATCTTAAATCAGACAGAATTGACAATTGCAGACTTTTCAGAGGTCAGGGGCCAGCAGCAGGCAAAAAGGGCTCTGGAAATAGCAGCTGCCGGCGGCCACAATGTGTTAATGATTGGTCCACCCGGTTCCGGTAAAACCATGCTCTCCGCTCGTCTCCCGGGAATACTGCCCCCCATGTCCCGGGAGGAAGCTGTTGAAACCACCAAGGTTTACAGCGTGGCAGGTCTTCTTCCAGAGGGTCAGGCTCTTGTTACCCATCGTCCTTTCCGTGCACCCCACCACACGGTATCAACCCCGGGTCTGGCCGGCGGCGGTTCGAACCCCCGCCCCGGCGAGGTGAGCCTGGCCCACAACGGAGTTCTTTTTCTGGATGAGTTCCCGGAGTTCAAGCGCGGCGCCCTTGAGGTAATGCGTCAACCGATGGAATCGGGGAAAGTTATTATTTCACGGTCATCAGCCAGTGTTGAGCTTCCTGCCAGATTTATGCTTGTTGCTGCAATGAATCCCTGCCCCTGCGGTTACCTTACCCATCCCGCAAAGTCATGCAACTGTACAGCGTCTCAGGTTCAGCGTTACCTGGGGAAAATATCCGGCCCCCTCCTCGACAGAATCGATATCCATCTGGAAGTTCTTCCTGTGCCGAGAAACGAACTCGGTGAAAGCCATCCATCAGGGGAGATCAGCGCAGTAATCAGGGAACGGGTCATAAAAGCAAGAGAAATACAGACCTCACGTTTCAAAAGCACTGCAGGTGTTCACTGCAATGCCCACATGACCAGCACCCTTACACGAACCCACTGCGCACTTGATCCTTCCGGGCGGAAGCTTCTTGATACCGCTGCCGCCAGATTCGGTCTCTCGGCAAGAGGGTATTACAGAACCCTGCGCGTGTCCAGAACAATTGCCGACCTCGAGTCTGCGGAAAAAATAACCTGCACGCATATTGCAGAGGCGGTTCAGTACCGGGCTCTGGAAAGGGACTACTGGGTGTAAAGGGGATTCACCGGAAACAAGCCTGTACAGGAACTGGATGTTTCTCCGTGCCGCATAAATGAGATGGTATATGGCAAGCGTCGAGTAACTGCTTAACAGAAAAGGGGCACCGTGAGGTGCCCCTTTTCGGTGGTTCAGCAGTTTATCTGAGAACCATTACTCTTTCGGTCATTACAGCATCACCTGTGGTAATTACAACACTGTAGAAACCGTTGGGGATCGGGGCTCCGTTGGAGCCTGTAAGATCCCAGTTGACTGTGTGCTGACCTGCTGCGAAGTCTCCGCTTGCAGGCATGGCAACTGTACGTCCGCTCAGGTCAAAGACCTGAATGGAGGCAGTGCCGGGGTTTGCCAGTGAGAAGGGGATGGCAGCACTTGTTTTGGCAGGGTTGGGGTAAGGTGTACTGATGGCTGTTACAGCCAGCGTACTCATGTTCTGTTCCTCAATACCTGTTCCGTTAACTGAGATGGATCCCAGGTGGCTGATGCAGTTGTGCGCCCAGACGGTTACAAGCATATCACCGGTGGTGGAGGGGGTGACAGGAATATTAACAACACCGGAGCCATTGGTGTTTTCCACTTCGTAGACCTCGGCTGTTGTCCAGTCATCACCCTTCCAGAGGCATACCCTGGCGCCGGAGACTGGAGAGCCACCGGAGGTGACGGTCACAGTCACAGTTGTGGAACCGGAAATGGAAGCAGGATATGCAGCAGAAAGCAGAGCTGCATCGGCGGTCCAGAGTGGAAGCTCCGGTTCACCGAACAGGTTGTACTCCTTTACACACCAGTCCATGAGCTGGTCACTGGCTGGATTCATCTCATCGCGGCCCATGGAGTGGACGGCGCCCAGGTTGATTCTGCCCTCTGCCCAGTTCTCTTCATAGATTGCCTGACAGAGAATTTCACTGTGACCGTTACCGGGGTTTGAGGGGTCTCCCCAGCCGTATCTGGCATTGAAGGCACCGAAGCCGCCTCCGTTGGGGCTGGCAAGCCATGCGTCACCCATGCACTCGCTACCGTCCAGGTAACCGATCAGGCAGCTTATTGAGTTCCAGATCGCAGGAAGACCGCCGCTGGAGATGTTAGTGAGTGCCATGAAGTTTGCAGTGGTATATGAACCTCCGGGAAGGGAAAAGGAAGTTTTATCTCCATGACTGGCATGGTATACATGCGCGGGGCCTGCATTAATCATGGCCTGTGTAATTGCAACACTGTTGCTTCCGGTGGAGTTGTAGCACTTCTCTTCTTCCCATGAGGCGGAAGGTACATCGCTGCTGATGATCTCGGCACCGGCAGAACCCCAGCATCCGGGCCAGAGCAGTTCAGTGGTGTATCCCACCCTGAGCTCAACAGGAGCGTTTTCGAAGTAATCGGTAGAACTGACCTGCTCGTAGGCAAGAACCTTGCTGAGGAAAAGTGTTGCCTCCGAGGTGGAGTTCACGCTGGCACGGCCTGTGAACATGTCAGGATGGTAATCTATGGTATCAATTCCCCATTCGCCCCATGTGCTGTTACCGTTGGAGTTCCAGAGATCGACACCCGGTGCGGTGTCATTGATATCAGACCAGTAAAGATCCACCGGGGGAAATTCTGTGTAAATTGAGTAATTGATCATGGCATCACGACCGGCGATTATGTTGTCATCTCCCCAGATCAGAACATATTCAACACCTGCGTCACGGCAGTCTGTGAGGAAAGCGCGGATCTCCTGCTGGAGGTCTACACAGGAGTACTGTGACTGAATCCAGGTTGTGGTGTGAACGCTTGTGGGAATGCCCTTGCGGGTTTTCCAGTCTGCGAAAGCCTGTGCGTAGCTCTGGTATGCCGGGGTAGCAATAACCGCATACTCACCGTATTCGAGGTCCTGGCTGGGGATGATTGCAGCACCGCTTGCCTGAACCATCTCAGGGTTGATGACGGTGCCCTCAACGATGGTTCTTGTACGGGCTTCACTTTGTGCAGAGCGTGTTCTTACAGAGTAGTTATCAGTGAATTCCTCTGTTGTTACTCTGATTACAAGACTGCTGAGAACCTCAATTGTTTTTGAAGCAGGATTCCATCTTACGGGATATACACTTACATAGGCCACAGGGAAACCGAGAAGCATTGAAGATTCATTAAATCTGACTGCAGCGGACGGGAAGTTCTCTGTGGAAGTGTAGATCGTCATGTCCGGGGCGGGAAGAGAAATGGCAGTTTCGCCCATGAGGCTGAGTGGTACAGGCTGTGTTGCCGGAAGAACTGTGTGGCGTCCGCGAAGAGACTGCCAGGAAACACTTACAACTTCGATTCCAGTTGCCTGAGTACCGGCCGGGAGGGCGATAGGAGTATTGATTAAAGGCAGAGCGGGGGCTCCAATCCTGCCGATAGACGGTGTGCCGGGTATGGTAACAGAAGTGTAGTTGGCCATCTGAGTGATTTCAACATCGGATGGTGAAAATGGAACGTTAACAGTGAACTCTCCTGCCATGGTAAGCGAGAGGATGACAACTGCAAGAACAGAAGCAAATTTCATTTTTTCCCCTTTCCAGAGATAGAAACCGGTTCGAACATGTATATATATACCAACGGGCTGCCTGCGAACAGTGGTACCGGAACCAATTCTGCGTTTTGTACTAACCGATCAGAGGGGTGTTCAGTTCAGGAATTGTTCCTTTTTACAGGTTTCTGGAAAACTCCAGGAAGCTTGACGAAGCATCTCTTACTGCTGCTGAATCCCACTCTGCTGTGTTGAAAAGCCATAGAGGGGTTTCAGAATTCTCATTGTGCAGTTCAAGGCCGGAAGAACCGGTTGCAATGAACCACTGGCAATCCAGGAAGGAAAACCCGGTTGCAGCTGCTTCAGCTGGATCCATCTGCCCGAATGAAACAGGAGCTGAATAGATGTCGTAGTAGAGACCATTACCCTGTATGATAAGATTGCTGAAGTAACCGGCAAGATTTCGGCCGTTGTTTCCGGGAAATACTGATACAGCAACAATCGGCAGAGGATCCTGCTCTGCATTGTCGTTAAGCTGATCCCAGTTAACACCGGTTTCCACATTCAGAAATTCTTCTTCATCTCCTGTAAAAGCATTTCGGGAATCATTGGCATTATCGGTGAGTATGTCTGTAACAAAAAGGGCCCCAATCCCTGCAACTACCACCAGGAGGATAATCATTGTAAGATCGGACTCTTCGGAGGAGGATGTTGATCCTCCTCCGGAGTCGAACGGATGCGCCACAGCAATATTTGTGAAGACAAGAAGAAGAAACAGTGCCGTGATGCGTTTCATCTTGCTAGTCCTCATCTTTCTGATAATCATCCATGATCTTCTGCTGGACTTCACGAGGAGTTGCCTCATAGTGAGAGAACGACTGGGTGAAGCTTCCACGAGCTTGAGTGAGGGAACGAAGCGAGCTTGTGTACTGGTAGAGTTCTGCCTGTGGAACTGCGGCCATAATCACCTGGAAGCCTCCCTGGGCCTCCATTCCCTGAATTTTTCCACGCCTGGAGTTTACATCACCCATTACGTCTCCCATGTAGTCATCCGGAACGGTGATCTCAAGAGACATTATGGGCTCAAGAAGAATGGGTCCAGCCTCCATCATGAGATTCTGGAAACACTTGCTGGCAGCCAGCTTGAAAGCCATGTCGGAAGAATCAACAGCGTGGGAGGAACCATCTGTAACAATGGCCTTCACATCAATAACTTCACTTCCGGAGATAGGACCCTTGTGCATGGCTTCCACAACGCCCTTTTCTACAGCTGGAATGTACTTTGTTGGTACATTTCCACCGGAAACCTCGCTGGCGAACACATAACCTTCTCCGCGAGGAGTAGGTTCAATTCTCATGAGCACATGGCCGTACTGGCCTCTGCCGCCCGACTGTTTTCTGTGTTTGTAAGCACCGGAAGCCTTCCTGGTTATGGTTTCCTGATAGGCAATTCTGGGCTTGAAGAGTTCAGCATCAACACCACTGAGATCCTTGAGACGAGCCAGCATTGTCATGAGGTGGAGTTCACCCATGCCATTAACTGTTGTCTGGCCGATATTGGATTCGTTTTTTGTGATGAAAGTGGGATCCATGGCACCAAGCTTGTGAAGTCCGGCGCCCATTTTGTCTTCGTCTCCCCGTTTTCTGGCTCTTATAGCGGCTCTGTACACAGGGTTGGGGAAGGAAATCGGAACAAGCTTGACCTGGTGGCTCTTATCACACAGTACATCGTTGGTGATGGTACCTTTGAGCTTGGCTACTGCGATAATGTCTCCCACAACCATTTTGCTGGCATCTTCTCTGGAGGAACCGTTCATGTAGTAGTAGTTTCCAAGCCGTTCTGTCTGGTGTCTTGTGGTATTGATAACTTCGTGTGAACCATCCACCGAACCACTGAGAATTTTAATGTAGACCATATCCCCCACATGCTTGTCATGCTTTGTGCTGAATGCTCTGGCTACAAATCCGCCTCTGGGATCAGGGGAAACAGGATCGCCATCTGTTACCGGAACTGGAGTAGCCTCAAGCGGGGAAGGAGAATACTCAACAATTGCATCAAGAACGAATTTCTGACCAATCGGCGGAAGTGAACTGCCGCAGTAGAGAGGGAACATTCCCCGGTTCTTGATTGCGAGCCTGATACCCTTCTTCAATTCAGCTTCCGTGAGAGTTTCATTGGCGAAGAAGACATCCATGAGCTCTTCATCAGCCTCGGCAGCTTCCTCGATCAACTGCATTCTGTAGTCTTCGCAGAGATCCTTTGCACTGTCGGGAACTGCGATCTCGTTACCGGCAGCATCAACAGCCTTGCCGGTAATTGCGTTAACCACACCTGCAAAGGAATCTCCGTCCATTATTGGAAAAACTACCGGAACAACATGCTTGTTGAATACTTCTTTGGCCTGCTCTACAACTCTGTCGAAATTGGCGTTTTCCCTGTCAACTCTGCTCACATAGATGAACACAGGAATATCAGCTTTTTTTGCGAAGCTCCAGGTTTTGAAACTGCCAACTTCAACGCCATCCTTGCCATCAATAAGAAGAACAGCCATATCGGAGGCGGAGATGGCACCAATTGTTTCCCCATGGAAGTCTGCAAGCCCAGGGGTGTCAATGATGTTTATCTTGTGGTTATTCCAGTCGAGAGTGGCTATGGATGATCCGAAGCTGTGCTTCTTTTCCCTGCTCTCTGAGGTGTAGTCGAAGACGCTTGTTCCATCGTCAACGCTTCCAAGTCTTTCACATCCTCCGCCAGCAAAAAGCATGGCATCGCAGAAGCTGGTTTTTCCAACGGACCCGTGACCCAGCACAGACACAGTTCTCAGTTTTTCAGAACTATAGTTTTTCATGGTTATCTCCGATGTTATTTGGCAAAACAATAAAATAATATACAATTACTTATTCTTTCCAGAGACTGAATATTACCGTCGCAGGTGTACTTGTGTCAACGCCTTAATCGGGGTCTGGTCAAAGGCATGTATATTGTATTATCAAATCAGGCTGAAGCAAACTTTTTTTCAGTTAAGCAATGGGGTAAATCGGTTGGAATTATTGAAGTTGTTTTCTGTCATAGGCGCTGTTGCCGGGGGCTTTTTCATAGTAAAAAAGGTCATCGCTGAATTTTCTGGATCGTCCCGGAAGGATCAGTACAGACGACTTAATGAAGAATTCAAAAAGGCTGACAAAAAGATAACCGGCCCGAACACACCCAGGTGTCCTCACTGCGGCGGCGACACGGAGCGGTACGAATATCCTCATTTGAGGGTGTGGCGGTGCATAAAATTTCCGGAGTGCCGAGGTTTTGTCAAAGTCACCCGAGGCGGAGCGGCATTTGCCCGAAAATGGCGCAAGCGGTAGTTGAATCAAAAAGGAGAGCGGAATTGGAAATTGAAGCCAGAATAAGGCGCCATCCAGTTTTGCCACCTCTTCCTGACAGTTGGGTGAAGTTTTCTTTCAATGGAAGAGAAATGGTGGGTAGAACAGGTGAGATGGTTTCTTCGGCGGTGTTCGCCGGAGGTGAGCATATTTTCGGTCATCACAACAAAGACGGTGGAGCACAGGGTATTTTCTGTGCGAACGGACAATGTTCCCAATGTACATTGATCATAAATGGTGTTCCCTTGAAGAGTTGCATTGTACCTCTGGAAGATGGAATGGTTGTACAGTCCGTCGAGGGTTTGCCTTCACTTGAAGATATAGATGCTCCGTCGGTTAAACCTCCTGAGGATATCGAAACCGATGTGTTGATTATTGGAGCCGGTCCCTCGGGCATGGCTGCAGCCAGGGAGCTGGGAGCTTCAGGATTCAATGTTATTCTGGTGGATGACAAGGACAGGCTGGGCGGAAAACTGGTTTTGCAGACGCACAAGTTCTTTGGTTCGGAAGAGGATTGCCGGGCTGGAATCAGAGGAACAAAGATTGCCGGTATACTTGCCGGGGAGTTGCAGGAATTCCCCTGTATTGACATCTGGATGGAGTCAATAGTACTTGCCGTGTTCAGCGATGGAACTATCGGTGTAAGAAAACCTGATGGTTACAAAATTGTGAAGCCCAGACAGCTTCTTGTTGCTGCGGGAGCCAGAGAAAAATCGCTGCCGTTTCCCGGATGTACGATTCCCGGAGTATATGGAGCCGGAGCATTCCAGACTCTTGTGAACAGAGATCAGATTCGATGTTCGGAAAGACTCTTTGTTCTCGGCGGAGGCAACGTTGGTTTGATCGGTGCTTATCATGCTCTTCAAGCAGGGATGACTGTGGTGGGTCTTGCGGAAGGAATGGAGCGTTGCGGCGGTTACAAGGTTCACGCCGACAAGATTCTTCGTATGGGTGTACCCATTTACACAAGACACACTGTACTTGCAGCCCATGGAGATGAGAACCTTGAAAGTGTTACGATTGCGGCTGTTGATGAGAATTTTAAACTGATTCCCGGTACTGAGAGGAATTTCAAAGTTGATACTCTTCTTGTGGCTGTAGGGCTGAGCTCCGTTAATGAGTTTCACAGCAAGGCTGTTGAGTACGGAATTCCTTCTATGCTTACGGGAGACTCTGAAGAAATAGCAGAGGCAAGTGCTGCTATGTTCAGTGGAAGAATCTGCGGTAGAAAAATTGCCTTTTCACTTCGAGGAGAATCAGTTGAGATTCCCGCCGACTGGTTGGATAAAGCAGAGATTCTGAAGAGTCCTGGAGGGTCTGTGGAAGAGTACACGGATTCTACGATTAAGACGGGTGTATTCCCTGTTATTCACTGTTTCCAGGAAATACCATGCAACCCCTGTATGACGGTGTGTCCTAAAGAGCTTATCACAACCGATGGTCATCCCATTCAGGGTCTGCCGAAATACAGTGACAGTTGCATTGGCTGCAGGAAATGTGTTGCTGTCTGTCCCGGTCTGGCCATCACTCTTGTGGATTACCGAAAGAACAGTGAATTCCCCACGGTTACAATTCCCTGGGAACTCGGTGACTGGGTTCTGAAGAAAGACCAGACTGTTGTGGTAACCGAGTGGGAGGGGAAACTCATTGGCTCTGGAACCGTGCTCAGATTGAGAAATGCTCCAGGCTATCCCTCAACCATGTTTCTTGACATAATGGTTTCGGAAAACATAGCCAACAGAGTGGCTGGCGTTAGAGTTCAGAATCCGGAAGTTACCATCCCCGCGGAAAGAATTCCCGAGTTACCCATTGCTGACGATGCTATCGTATGCCGATGTGAGCGGGTAACTGCCGGTGAGATCCGGGAGCTCATTCGTGAAGGTGTTCGAGATATGAATGAATTAAAAGCCAGATCAAGAGCAGGCTTCGGAGCATGTGGTGGTAAAACATGCAAAACTCTTATCCCCCGAATTCTCAGAGATGAAGGTATCAGCGCTGAAGAGATTACAGACTTCACTGAAAGACCTCTTTTTGCCGAGACCAGACTGGGAATATTCTGTGGAAAGGAGCATAAGTAATGTACGAAGCTATTGTCATTGGTGCCGGGTCGGTGGGTATCCCCACTGCCATGTCATTGGCAGAGCAGGGCATAAAAGCCCTTGTGATTGATTCCGGCAGATCCGCAGGGCAGGGGAACAACAAGTGTGCTATCGGCGGTATCAGGGCAACACACAGCGATCCGGCAAAGGTTGCTCTCTGCCTTCATTCATTGAAAACATTCTCCACCTGGAAGAAAATCCATGGAGACGATATTGGCTGGCATATGGGAGGTTACACTTTTGTTGCCTATACTGAGGAAATTTCGAGATCACTTCAGAATATGATACCGGCCCAACAGAAGGCAGGGCTCAACATCAAGTGGTGCAGTATTGAGGAAATTGCAGAAATAGTACCCGGAATAAATTCCAAGGGGCTTTTCGGAGGTACTTTCTCCCCTGAGGACGGCAGTGCCAGCCCTATGGAAAGTTGCTATGCTTTCCATAGATATGCTGTGAAACTCGGTGCGGAATTTCGTTTTGGAGAAACGGTTACTTCCATTGAGAAAAACGACACCTTTACCGTTACAACGGACAAAGGTGAGTACTCTGCTGTAAAAGTGATTAACTGTGCCGGTTCATTCGGACGGGAAGTCGGAGCTATGGTGGGTGTTGATCTGCCGGTGTATCCCGATATGCACGAGGCTGGTATAACTGAACCGGTGGAGCGTTTTTTCAACCCCATGGTTGTTGATATCAGCAAAATAACAGGCAGTGCCAACTACTACTTCTACCAGTACAGCACAGGTCAGGTTGTGTTCTGTATCACGCCTGATCCGCCCATACTGGGTCAAGGCACAGAAGAAACTTCCACCTTCCTGCCTCAGGTTGCCCGCAGAATGGTCAAGCTTTATCCGAGGCTCGCCAACATCAAAGTCAGAAGAACCTGGAAGGGTTGTTACCCCCAGACCCCCGACGGCGCTCCTGTTCTCGGTCAGGTTGGACCGGAGGGCTATTTTGCTGCAGTAGGGATGTGTGGTCAGGGATACATGCTGGGGCCGGGTGTGGGCGAGGTTATGGCCAGGCTTGTAACGGGCCGGTCAACGGATGAAGACAGAATGGTTCTTAATGCAATGAGGCTGAACAGGGAATTCTCCGGGACAGAAGCACTTAAGTAGATCATATTGACCCCTTGCATTGTATATATATACGAATTATATTGGATCGATGTACCAGGTCCACTCTAAAAAAAGGAGTTGTTTCAGCTGTGAAAACGCTGTTGTCTGTATTGCTGTTTAGCGCGTTTCTGGCATCTGCGGGAGAATTGATTGTAGCAGTACCTTTTAACGCTGCCGATTTGAATATCGCAAGAGAAGGTCTTTACACATCTGTTACCATGTACAACATGCCCGGCATGTTTTCCCCGGGAACTCCTGCCCTTCCCATCATGCCTGTTCGAATTGCTCTTCCCACAGGTTGTTCAGCAACTGGAATAAGCGTAAGTGAGCAGAGCTGGGAGACTCTCTCCGGCAGGTACGAGGTTCAGCCATCCAGCGGATGCGTTCCCATTTCAGCAGGCCTCGACCATGTTCAGGCCGAGCCGAACAGGCATATTTACTCCCGGGATTCATACTTCCCGGCCATGCCTGCCGTACTTACCAGTTCCAGTGTTTACTGGGGAATTCCCATGGCTTATGTGAGTGTTCATCCAGTGAGATGGAACCCCATCACAAAAACTATTCAGGTTCTAAGCAGCCTTACTCTCAGTGTTCAGTACGAAGAAGATGAGTCCACGAGACTTGTAAGCAGAAGGACACAGGCCAGTGAAGACATGTCCATGGACATCGCAGGAAGACTTGTTCTGAACCCGGAAGGCGTAAGCGGCTCCGGTGCCGTACTCGTTGCCCCGAAGGATCTTACCTACGGTCAGTATGTGATAATCACCCATCCTGATTATGAGTCTCAGGCACAAGAGCTTGCAGACTGGAAAACTGCAAAGGGAATTCCAGCCAGTGTTTACACAACAACCTGGGTTGAAGCCAATTACTCATTTGCTGATCTTCAGCAGGAGATGAGAGCGTTCCTCACCGATTGCAGAGATGACGGCACAGACTATGTACTCATCTTCGGTGATGATGACAAAGTCGAATGCCGCAATGCCCTTTTGGTGGGCAGTGCCGGATTTACCGAGGAAGCACCTTCTGACCTCTACTTTGTGGACATCAACGATACAGCACCCGGCGCCGACCTCTGGAACTCAAACGGCAACAACATCTGGGGTGAAGTCCCGTACCCTTACCAGACTCCTCAACCTTCCGGTTATGACCAGGTTGACTATCACCCGGATCTCTGGGTGGGAAGAGCCAGCGTGAACACCGCAGCCGAAGCGGACATATTTGTAGACAAGGTTTTCATCTACGAGAGAATACAGTCCGTGGATTACTTTGAGACTGCTCCCGTCGAGCTGAGAATTGGTTACACTACAGGAATCCTGTGGAGTTCCCCCTACATTCCCGGCAGCGCCAGCGCCGAATCCATCTCAACTTTCGTTCCCTCGGCAGTCTGGGAACAGGAGAAACTCTACGAATCCACAGGTACCAACAGCTATCAGAATACAATAAACATGATTGATGCCGGTCCTCACCATGTCTACCACGCAAGTCACGGGTCACAAACCTCTATGTGGACTGCTGCCAGCAGTAATTACACCACAGCCCACATCATGGCTCAGACAAACATATCCAGCGGTAATCTTCCAGCAATCTGGCAGTCAATTTCCTGCTTCATCGGTCATCTGGATGATTACGAATGCTGTGCGGATGCCTGGCTCAACTCTCCCAACGGAGGCGGATTCGGCAACTTCAACAGCCGTTACGGCTTTGGTAACTACGCCGGTCCGTGCACGGGTCCAAGTGAAATGCTCTGCATTAGATTTTATCAGGATCACTGGCAGAATGACATCTACAATTTTGGAATCGCCCACGGAACCAGCATGGATTTCTACAGCCCTCCTGACAGTATTTACATGGACTGGTGCCTGAAAGAGTACAATCTTTTTGGAGATCCTGAGCTTCCAATGTGGACTGAAGCTGCAGCAGATCTCACAGTTACCCATGTCTCATCCGTCAGCGGTAATACGCCGGTAAACTTCACAGTTACCTCAGGCGGTAACCCGGTTGAAAATGCAAGGGTCTGCATTCAGAAAGGCGACTGGAAAACAGGTGAAACCTATGTAGTGGGGTACACCAGCGCATCAGGGCAGGTCAATCTGTATGCCACACCGGCCACAACAGGCTCTATAAGTGCTACTGCGTGGGCCAGAAATCACATTCCCTACCAGGGTTCAATAGCTGTCACCGGTGTTGGCACCGGGGAAACAGCTTCCCCGGTAACAGCCAATCGTTTCAGCCCTGTCAGCCCCAATCCGGCAGCAGAGACCGCATCACTCTCCTTCAGTATTGCAACACCTTCAATGGTCTCTCTCGAGGTTTATGACCTTGGCGGACGCATTGTGACAACACTTGCCAGCGAGCAGATGCAGACTGGCGATCATAGCATCATGTGGAATCTTTCAGATGCCGGTGGAAGAGCTGTTCCCGCAGGAGTTTACCATGTAAGGCTCAGCACTCCTGAGTTCTCGGAGATTAATTCGGTAATGGTTCTCAGATAGAAATTACCTGTCAGGCCAATGGGAGGGGACAAGTTCCTCTCCCATTGTTTTTTCAAGAGGACTCACCTGCTAAATTCTGACACCTGTTGCACAGCTGGATACATTAGTACTCTGTCAAGCAATCAAGCAATAGCTGTCGTATTCTGCTGGCTCTTCGTGCTATCGCTCGGGACGCCCCTGTCAGTTAGGGTCGAGTTACTCTTCAGAGCCCCAGCGGCGTTACTGGTTCGCATAAACCAGTGCCTTGCTGGAGAGCAGCAGAGTCAGCAACCGAGTGC
>JAGLOJ010000067.1 GCA_023139045.1 Candidatus Sabulitectum sp. | reverse complement strand
GGTTTTGTAGTAAACTCACGCTAGAATATGGAATCTGCAGATTGAATTACTTGAAGCGGCAAATTCAGATACGGCCTATTATGCTTTTGCGTTGCTGAGAAGAGACCGATAAAACAAGTGAAAGCATTCCTGGTCACCCCCTGAACCCAGTTTGTTTCAATGCTGTTCTGCCTGGCAGGGTGTGTTTCCGCAGGTTCGCTGAACAGATTCAGTTGCTCTCGCTGTATTCGAAGATTCGTGAAATCTTACTGCTATGGCAGTTATTTTTCACGGTTCCGTTGTTCTCACCTCTTGACTTCAACCTGAACATGTGTATTTTACTGCTAAGGCAACAATATTGAGAGGTTTAGAATGTCTGATCTCAAGCAATTCATGAGAAAACTGGGGAACCTCGTACGCTTCCACCGCCGCAAAGCTGCTTTGACACAAATGCAGCTGGGTGATCTGGCCGGGGTTGGAAAGACCACTGTCTACGATATCGAGAAGGGTAAAACCACGGTGCAGATCAACAGCCTCTTCGCAGTACTCAATGTTCTGAATATCCAGATCAATTTATCCGGACCACTCACAGCTGCATTCAACGAATGGGTGGCAGCCAATCCTGAAACCGCGGAGCAATAAGATGAGGCGAGCCAGAGTCCTCATGCACGGCCGGTTTGCTGGAATACTCGAAGAACGGGTATCCGGCAGGGAATACAGGTTCGTCTATCGCGAAGGTTACGTCGGGCCTCCAATTTCGCTTACTATGCCCACCGGGCAGCAGATATATGAGTTCTCCGGCTTTCCTGCCTTTTTTGAAGGGCTCCTCCCGGAGGGTGGGATGCTGGAGGGGCTCCTCCGCCAGCAAAAGATCGACCGACTGGATTATTTCGCTCAGCTTATGGCTGTCGGCGGGGAAATGGTCGGCGCGGTCACTGTACAGGAAATCGTTTGAGCCGCTGCCCTATCACCTACGAGGAGTGTGGCGAGAGCGCCTATTCCATCAGGGGTTTACGCCTGCTCAACAGGAAACTGACCCATCTCGACCCACTGCCCTTCACAGCCGTGGAACAAAGAAGGGAAGCTCTTGTCAGAGCTGGCAAGATGTCGATACAGGGCATTCAGACAAAGCTCAGCGTAATGCTTAGCGTTAAAACATCCCGGTTTGAAATTGTTGATGCGGGTGGTCGTTACATCCTGAAACCGCAACACAGCGATTATCCCCAGTTGCCGGAAAATGAGGGTGTTTCAATGCATATGGCTGCCATGGCTGGTATGGATGTACCGCTTAACGGAATGGTATACTCGAAAGACGGTACTCTCACCTACTTCATCAGACGATTCGATCGGTTCGGCAGAGCAACAAGGCTGGCAGTGGAAGACTTCGCGCAACTCAGTGGCAGAGATCGGAACACGAAATACGGATCCAGCATGGAGAAGGTTACGAAACTGCTGGATCGGTACTGCACTTTCCCGGCTGTAGAGAAGCTGAAACTGTTTCGCAGAACTCTCTTCAGCTACCTGATCGGCAATGAGGACACGCACTTGAAGAACCTCTCCCTGATACGCCGTGACGACAAAATCGAGCTGACTCCTGTATACGATTACCTGAACACAACCATAGCTCTTCAGGCCATGGGCAAGCCACTTGAACAGATAGAAGAACTGGCTCTACCGCTAAGAGGTAAAAAGCGGAATCTCTCCCGCAGAGATTTTATCGATTACTTTGGAAAGGAGAAACTCCACCTCACGGACAAAGTTGTATCCAACTGCCTGAAAGCATTCGAAACGGCCCTGCCAGCATGGAAAGATATCCTCGGGAAAAGCTTCCTGACCGATGAAATGAAAACACTCTATTCAGAGCTGCTCCAGAGTCGATGTGTCGTGCTGAAACTCTGAACCGAAGGTATCAGGAAACTGTCAGATTGCACTTACTGCAGACTGACAGCTCTCGCCATTGAGGTGCCCGCCTTTTGCTGCTCAGAAATGCAACCGGTCTATCTTCTGCCAGGGAATTACCCGAGAGGATTCTCTCTCCTGCTGATACTCTCCACCCAAAAGCACAATTCCTTTTTCCTCTGAGCGGGAAATTCATGTGAGTTGAAATTAAGAGCTTCTACAGAATTGCAGTGATGAGTGTGCGCCTTATCCCTTGCGAGATATGTATCTCGTGATATATCTTGATGATACACTGACGCGAAACTGCGCCTGAAAACGATTTCAAGGCTGAATTCATTGTGTCTTCCAGTACCCTGTCAGTTAACAAGTGTCGAGATAATGCGCCGCTATCCCGAATTCTTGCAAAGCACTGGTTTATGCGCATAGCAGCGCTGTGTAATTGAGACAGCAATGCGAAAGGTATTGCCACCTGACTCGCTCCCGGTTTTTCCTGTGTCATCATCTATAATGAAAAGCCTTATGTTACAAGTAGCTGTTGTGATTGGTCTTCCAGACATAAGGAGGGTTACTGTGCGTGAAGGCGGCAGATACATAAGTCCCTTTACTGATTTCGGCTTCAAAAAGCTTTTTGGCACAGAGATGAACAAAGACATCCTTATGGATTTTCTCAATGAGCTTCTTAAAAAAGATGAAGCAAGAATTATTGATCTCACATACCTCCCCAAAGAGCAGCTTGGCCGGGCAGAATGGGATCGCAAAGCCATATTTGACATTTACTGTGAAAGTAAAGACGGAGAGAAATTCATAGTCGAACTTCAAAAAGCGAAGCAGAACTACTTTAAAGATCGCAGCATCTACTACTCTACATTCCCTATCCGGGAACAAGGAGAAAAGGGGGATTGGAATTTTAAGCTCAAGGCTGTCTATACCATTGGCATTCTTGATTTTGTATTCGATGAAGACAAAGAAGATAAAGAAGTTTTCCACCACGAAGTTCAGCTTATCGACAAGAACACACAGAAAGTGTTTTATGACAAGCTTACCTATATCTATCTTGAAATGCCAAAGTTCAACAAAACCGAAGAAGAGCTTGAAACACACTTTGACAAATGGATGTACATAATCAAGAACCTTGAATTCCTGTCAGGAAGACCTGGCCGCATCCAGGAACGAATCTTCCAGAAGCTTTTCAAGCAGGCAGAGATTGCAAATTACAGTGAAGAAGAATACACTGATTACAGTGAGAGCCTGAAAGTTTACCGTGATCTGAAAAACACCATTGATACCGCGTTTTATGATGGAGAGATTCAAGGCATAGCCCAGGGCATGGCCCAAGGTGTGGCCCAAGGTGTGGCCAAAGGTCTGTCTAAGGGTCTGGCTGAAGGCCGGATAGAAGGCAAGGCAGAGGGACGGATTAAGGAAAAAGCAGAGGTTGTCAGAATTGGAAAGAGAAGTGGAATTCCAACAGAAATTCTTTCCGCTTTAACCGGGCTATCAAAAGAAGAGATTGAAGAGATCCCATCGGAATAACTCTCAAAATTACAGTCATCATTCCCAAATGGCATGGTCATTTTGCTGGCAGCAAACACATATAGTTGCACAATTTTACAGGCATAACCAACAATATTCCAGATGAAATGTATTCCTGTCCCGCAACTACAAAACTCAAATGATGTCTATGTTTTTACTGTCGCAGTTTACATGATCATCAACAGGTTGACTATATTCAAAGCAGGGTGAAAACAAGTATGCCTCGGATATCTTTAGTTCCTGCATAGCAAAAGGAAGTACCATTGGCAAAGCGCAGATGCATTATATGCAAAACAAGAAAAGTCAGCAGACAGTGCAGCAAATTTGATACTTTCATTTGTTCAGTTTGTTGCGCTGATAATCGAGATGAGGAACTCTGCTCTGGTTGTGCACACTTTAAAGCAGCAAAGAATTATCGTTTAACCAAAACAATACCGAAGAAAGTCGTATCTATAAATCCGGTGGAATTTGAGCTGATTGATACTGTTAACGACTTTCTCGAATTGGCAGAATCAGGCAGACCCCGGCGGGCAAGAAGAAAGCTTGAACATCTGAACAATATCTATCCTGATAATGAACTGATTTACTTCGCTATAGGAGTAACCCATGCTTTTCAAAAAAATAATCAAAAAGCGGAACATTGTTTTAAGAGAGCAATTGAAATTTCCCCATCGTATGCGGAAGCACATTTCAATCTGGGTGCTCTTTATAAACTTGAACTCGAATTGTACAAATCAGTTATACATTTCCAGAAGGTTTGTGAATTAAGCGATGACGCTGAGCTGGTAGAAAAAGCAGAGGAGGTTCTGACCTCCTATGAAAATACTTTTAAAAAATCAGATGGAACTGATTTGAATACTTTTCTGGAAACCCATGAAACATTCACCCTTGCATTTGCTGAATTGGAACAGAAAAATTGGAAGCAGGCAATAGAGACATTTAAGAAAGTTCTGGGAACCGTACCCAATCACCTGGCTTCTCTGGGGAATATAGGAATGTGTTACGGGCAGTTAACACAATATACAAAAGCAATAACTTATCTAGACCGGGCTTTGGAAATCGACCCCGAGTATGGACCTGCCATTAATAATAAAGCTCAATATTCAGTACTACAGGATGGAGATACGCTACCCGAAGCCGAAACTGTTGTAACTAATTATGGGAAGCTCCGCACCTTAATGCGTCGTAAACGGGAATCTCGCCCACAGGAATCTCATCGATTACTTTAGAGGGGGAAACTCCACCTCTCAGGCAAAGTTGTATCCAACTGCCTGAAAGCATTCGATGAACCCTTCCTGCATGGAAAGATATCCTCGGGAAAAGCTTCCTGACCGATGAAATGAAAACACTCTATTCAGAGCTGCTCCAGAGTCGATGTGCCGTGCTGAAACTCTGAACCGAAGATATTCAGGAAACTGTCAGATTGCGCTTACTGCAGACTGACAGCTCTCGCCATTGAGGTGCCCGCCTTTTGCTGCTCAGAAATGCAACCTGTCTATCTTCTGCCAGGGAATTACCCGAGAGGAAATCTTTCTCCAGTACTTAAAATTCTTATTTACTGTTCTCGCTGATTATGGCAAATTCCGTGCGTTGATGGATGACAAGTAGAACACAGCCACTATTGTTGCTTACTCAGTGTTTCTATGCTCTGCCAGGTGATTACTTTAAAAGACTCACGCTCCTGCTGGCGGTCGCCACCGTAGATAACAATCCCGCTTTCATTAGAATCGGAAATTCTTCGCCAGTATTTCAGCCCTTTAAAAAAGTTCTGATTCACAGTTTTTCCTGATTTAATCTCTACCGGAAAAAGGCAGGAGCCATCTTCAATCAGAAGATCAATTTCGTTTCCGGTCTTGTCTCTCCAGAAGAAGCAGTGAGGTTCTCTTCCCCTGTTGTATGCGTTCTTTACAAATTCAGAAACTGCAAAAGATTCAAAAAGAGCACCTTTACTGTAGTGTGTGCTCAGTTGCTCAATCGAATGTATTCCCAGAAGATATGTGGCAAGACCCGTATCATAGAAATAGAGTTTGGGCATTTTTACCAGGCGTTTATTAAAATTCCTGTGGTGCGGTCTCAAAAGAAAGACAATGTAACTGGCTTCCAGGATTGAGATCCACTGCGATGCTGTGGTGTGTGATATTCCACAGTCATTTGCAAGAGCAGAAAAGTTAAGCAACTGACCAGTTCTAGCAGCACACAGTTTAAGAAAATGCTGAAATCTGCTTATGTTACCGATGTTTCTGATCATCCTGACATCGCGTTCCACATAAGTTTGTACATAACTGGGATAGAAATCTTCAGCTGGAATCTTTTTGTCATAAACCCGTGGATAGAATCCATTGTAAAGAAAATACTCATAATCTTTATCTATGTTGTAAGGGGTCAGCTCAGCATAAGAGAATGGAAGCAGTTTCAATACAGCAACTCTACCCGCAAGTGACTGAGTAATTTTCTCGAACAGCAGAAAATTCTGAGACCCTGTGAGTATGTACTGGCCAGTAGACTGATCCTCATCGACTTTTGTCTGAATGTAAGAGAAAAGCTCCGGAACATTCTGAACCTCATCGATAATCGCCCTTGGATAACTCCTTAGAAAACCGCGTGGATCCTCCTGGGCAAATGCTCTGTGGTCCAGGTCTTCCAGAGAAACATACTTTCTACCGGGGAAAGCACTTTTTACAAGCGTTGTTTTCCCGGATTGTCTAGGACCTGTCAGGGTTAATACAGGATACTTACTCGCTAAATCCTTAAGTTTGCTTTCCAATTTGCGTTTGATCATATCCACCTCCTGACTCTAATCATAACAAACTCTTGGACAATCTGCAATTCCTATATTCATTTTGTCCGCTTCTTTGTCTCCTGCAATTGCGAATTCTATCACATATGCTTTGCACATTATTATCAACAGCAGAACAGTAATTCTGTGCTTAATTCTGCAAAGGAAGCTCCTGATTACTCAGTAGTGCAACCCTTCGTCTGCATCCTTTGAGGTAAACCACCACCGTTTTTAAGGCCTCTGGCGGCTCCCTTTCCGCTTCATGAAACAGCGTTGTCTTTTCTTTGTATATTGCCGACAAAGGGTATCTTGCAATTGAGAGGGGTCAGATTGAAATCAATGGTTATCGGGGCGGTTCTGTGCCTCTGCTCCGTCGCTTTTAGTACAGAGCAGGGGAAAGAAAGGGCATTAACACGGTTGTCTGCAACTACAGACATGCTTATTTCAATAGGTGAAGAAATGATGGGCGAGCCAATGACCGGTATGCTTCTACTGGAAGATACGGTATCAATTGATTTAAGCCTTAACTCTGCGTATACCTATCAGTTCATCATGTGGACTGAGTCTGCATTCAACTATGTAGACTTCTGGCTTACCAACCCCAATGGGGAAACGCCACAAGGGGATTATTCCGATCACACTACTTTTTCTGTTATGCCCTTTTCTGAAGAGCCCAGGATATGGAAACTGCACATGGAGCTGCTTGAGGGGGCATCGTCTGATACAGCTTACTATGCAGTGGCTGTACTAAGGCGAGAGAGAGAGTCTCATTTGCTGTAACGGTAATTATCCCCGTTCTTACTCTAAACAAATCTCTGAACATACTGTTATTCGTGAGTTCAATTTATTCATACAAACCGATTCCTCTTTGTATTCAAACTTTGATCACTCACTTGTCTGATGCTGGAAACACTCGGACGGCATCTTACGCAATTCTATTGCGCCAGCTCGGCATTTCTGTTAAGTTGACGCCAGCGCCGTGATATCTTTGGTTTTTGTGAATCACTCTAAACGAATCTGTCTTCCAAAGCTGTTTAACAATGTATGACGGTAGGTCTAACTGATGGCTGGTCGCGCTAAAGCAAGTCTTACAACCGGGAAAATACTGCCGCAACTGATCAGGCTTACCATCCCCATGATGGTCGGCATGGTGGGTATGGTTGTGTTCAACCTTGCGGATACCTTCTTTATCGGGCAACTGGGCGCAGAGCAGCTTGCTGCAATGGGGTTCACTTTCCCCGTGGTAATGGTATTAATCAGCATTTCCGTGGGTCTGGGGATGGGTACATCTGCTGTTATCTCACGGGAGATTGGCAAGGGTTCTTTTAAGAATGTCCGGCATCTTGCCACCAATTCCCTGCTGCTGGGTTTTCCGGTTGTTGCTATTTTTGCCCTCGCAGGCTCACTTACCATAGAACCGCTCTTCCGACTGCTGGGTGCAGAAGGTGCTACCCTCTCTTACATAAAAGAGTACATGCAGATCTGGTACATAGGTGTTCCCTTTGTTGTTATCCCCATGATTGGCAACAACATCATCAGAGCAACAGGAGACATGAAAACTCCAGGAATGATAATGGTGGCAATTGCTGGACTGAATATTATTCTGGATCCCCTTCTTATTTTCGGGCTGGGCCCTTTTCCGGAGATGGGAATTGCAGGCGGTGCCCTTGCAACAGTGTTCTCCAGAGCAGTGGGAATGACAATAGCCTTGGTGATACTTGCAAAAAGGGAAAAGATAATCCGTTTTGCAATTCCTAAAGCTCGGGAATTGATTGAATCATGGAAGAAAATTCTGTATATCGGTATACCCGCAGGGCTGGCCAGACTTGTTATCCCTCTATCCATGGGTGTGGTCACCCGTTTTGTTTCAGAGTACGGAAACAGTGCAGTAGCCGGGTTTGGTGTTGCCTGCAGGTTGGAAGCACTGGCAATGATGCTTCTTATGGCACTGTCCTCTGTGCTTATTCCGTTCACTGGTCAGAACACCGGAGCCGGACAAAAAGACAGGGTGCTGAAAGCCCTTAAAATCAGTTACATATTCTCCCTTGCCTGGGGAGGTTTCATGTTTGTTCTGTTCCTGTTAACCGGAAAATTCATGGCAGGTTTGTTTAACGACGATCCATCCATTGTTGCTACTGTTGTTCTGTACCTTAACATGGTTTCCATCAGTTACGGTTTTCAGGGATTGATGGTTGTGTCTTCAGCGGCGCTGAATGGAAGCCATAAACCCATCCACTCTGCTGTACTGTCTATGAGTAGAATGTTCGTGTTCTATATTCCACTGGCTTTGATTGGATCAAAACTGTTTGATCTGAAGGGGATCTTTATGGCAGGCAGTATTGCCAACTTCGGAGCAGGGCTGCTTTCACTGTTCTTTGTTTACCGACAGATAGTTCAAAAACGTACAAAACAAGTGCTTTAATTCTTTATGTAAATCATGACACCGGGATTAAAGCGTAATTACCTATACTGCAATCAATAACACTATTCGGTAGGTGATGCATTCCGTCATTTCCTCTTTATCTCCCTCATTTTTATCAGCGGAATTAAAGGAATTCCTCTAGGAAATATGAAAATGCGTGTTTTCTTAATCAGAAAGACTTGATAGTTTTGAAATCGTGGATCCGGAAAAATATGTTTAACCTTGCAATTCATGGAACAATACTCCATATTTGCAAGCATGATACACAGAAGAATAACTGAAGAGCTGGAGAAGCGGTTGAATGAAGTACCGGCAGTAGTACTTCTAGGGCCGAGACAATCTGGAAAAACTACACTTGCCCTTGAAATAGCGAAGAACCGGACTTCTCTGTATTTAGATCTGGAATCCGAACAGGATCGAGCTAAACTGGCAGAACCTGAATTCTACCTTGGAATGCATTCAGATAAACTCGTGATTCTTGACGAGATTCATCGGGCGCCGGATTTGTTTCCAATCCTGCGAGGCTTAATTGACAAATCCAGACGTAAAGGCAAAAGAGCTGGTCTTTACCTGCTTCTGGGATCTGCTGCACTTGAACTGCTAAAGCAGTCCGGTGAAACACTTGCCGGTCGGGTGAGCTACATGGAGCTTGATCCGCTTAATGTAGTTGAAACAGGAGAATCCTGCCCCAGTAACCTCTGGTTGCGAGGTGGGTTCCCCGATAGTTATCTGGCCAGCAACGACTCAGCCAGCCTTCGATGGAGAAGAGATTTCATACGATCCTATCTGGAGCGAGACATTCCCCAGTTCGGCCCAAGAATACCGGCTGAAAGATTACGCCGCTTCTGGACCATGCTTGCCCACAACCAGGGCGGATTGCTGAACAGAGCCAGTCTTGCCCAGAATATGGGAGTGGATACTAAAACCGCTTCCAGATACATTGACCTGCTGGTGGATCTGCTTCTTGTAAGAAGACTTCAACCCTGGTTCACCAACACGCGCAAACGCATGGTTAAGGCTCCCAGAGTATATGTACGCGACAGTGGTCTTGTTCATGCGTTACTCTCTATAGACAATATGGATTCCCTTCTCTCACACCCGGTTCTCGGCATGAGCTGGGAGGGTTTTGTCATTGAACAGCTACTCTCTGTCTCTCCGGATTGCGTTGATGCTTTTTTCTACAGAACCTCGGCCGGGGCTGAAATTGACCTTGTGCTTGTGTTCGCCTCCGGATCCAAATGGGCTGTTGAGATAAAGAGGAGCGGTTCCCCAAAACCAGCAAAGGGATTTCATTTTGCCTGCGCTGACCTGTGCCCCGACAGAAAATACATTGTGTATCCCGGCAATGAAAGTTTCCCGCTCAAAGACCAGGTACAGGTTGTATCTCTGAAGAGCTTGTGCAGAGAACTTCTTAACAACTCTTCAAATTCATCGATGTGAAAAGATTAGCAATCTCAGGTTAGTACTTAACCAGTTGATTCTCTTGAGAACCATGTGATAATCTCTGAAGACAGTATTCAGTCAAAATATGTGCTGATAGTCAATTCAATTCTCAATCTGCGCTCTTAGCATTTATTCAATTGCAGTTCTTGCTGTTAGACCATGTCTTGATTCGCGGTAGGATTATATTTACAAATCACAGCTGCTGGCAATTGATCCCGGGGTCAATTCCTGTCAGGCTCCCTGCCCGGGTTTTATAACTGATATTGATCACAAAGATGGCACCGTGACAATTCACTACAACATGCCCCTGATCCAGATAAATAGCCCGTTACCTGCCACCGTTACTGCCACTGCCTCTGCCAGACGAGTAACTCTTGTTTCCCGGGGATTGAGACTGCCTGCCGTACTGGGGTTTGGAAAAACAGTAAGTGGACCTCTTCACTCTCTGACAGACTCCTCCTCCAGTGATATCGCCTTCGTTGCGAATTCAGCTGACTGGGAAATTCTATCACTTGCTGCAGAGAAAGGTGTTGCAGGATTGATCTGCCCGTCAATAGCGGCAAATACTCTTGTAGACTGGCTGGACAGTGAGCCTGGAATTTTCATCACGGGCCAGGAAGAAACTCTCTTCTCTCTGCTGATACTAAATGGAATCGGCTCCGCAAGCTTAACTAAATCTGTTCTTGATTCCCTTTCCTCCGTTGCCGGAAGGCATTCAGCCCTCTTCCCGGAAACAAAGATCCGCGCTGGTATCCACCGCCCGTTTCTGGTTATTTCTGCTTATTGATTCCTGCTGATACAATTTTCGGGTTTTCGTGAATTGACAATGGTCAATAAGTATATTAGATATTGCGCATGTGCTAATTTATTTGAACGGGGGTATGATGGATTCAATTGAAATGGTCAAAGTTTGCAGAGCACTCTCCTGCAAGAAGAGGTTCGCCATCGTTCAGCTTTTGCTGGTACAGGAATCCTGCGTGGGGGCAATTGCCGAGAAACTGGGAGCTTCCCAGTCTTCGGTTTCCCAGCATCTCCGGGTGTTGCGCGACTCCGGACTGGTAACAGACCATAGGTACGGATACCACATACACTATACGGCAAACTGCGAAATACTCGAACAGATGATGGATGGATTCTCAGAAATGCTGAGCAATACAGATAACGGAGCTGAATGCCCCAGGAAAGGAAAACTATGTGCGGAAGATGCGATTGTGGAAATAGCCGGAACGAACTGAAAGAGACTGCGAAAGAAGCCTGTACCTGTCAGCACCATGGCGAAAAAGAAGAAAAAAAATGTCGCTGTGAGTGCGGATGCAACGAATAGGAGAAATTGTGAAGTACTTTATCTTGATGGCGCTTACACTGGTATTTGCCGGTTCAGTAATTGCCGGAGGCGACTGTGACCACGGAGATTGCGGTGGGGAAGGTTCCTGTGACGATTGTACCTGCGAAGAAACCGTAGAGGGTTGTGCCGGTGATTGCTGCGAATGTGACGCTGAAGAGTGCGAAGAGGCCTGCACTTGTGAGTGCGACGACTGCGAGCAAACAGTTGAAGTAGTCGAGGAGAAATCTCCCTGCGGCGGATGCAGCGGCAATGGTTGTTAGTTTCTTTTGGACAGAGTTTTAACGGCAACTCGGCATTCAGACAACGCGCAGCGTCGTGTGAACAAAATAGTTAGTCTGTCAGATATGATCAAATGAGATAGACAATAGTTTTTGAGGTACATGTATCGATAACGTGTGCATAACCAGAACAGTATCCACGAGCCAAGAACGTCGCCGCTGTTTCTGGTTGATGCAGTTGTTATCTCATCCTATATTGCATGATATTGATGTACTTCTGCTTGTATATTATCCATATTAGCGTCAATTGCTCTGTCTAAGTCATAGTCCATCTGTAATCCAAGCCAGAAACTCGCAGAATTACCAAAATACATTGCAAGACGAAGGGCAGTATCTGCAGTAACACGTCTCTTTCCATGCACAATTTCATTGATGCGACGAGGAGAAATTCCCAGTTCATGTCCCAGCTTGTTCTGACTTAGAGCAAGAGGGAGGATAAACTCTTCCATTAGAACTTCGCCCGGGTGCAGTGGGGTTGTCTTTTTCATTTCTCACCTCTAGTGATAGTCAACGATTTCAACATTGAAAGTATCACCTTGTTTCCAAGTGAAACATATCCGCCATTGAAATATAGTGTCATGTCCACACTTGTACACTCAGGCTATGTATGCAAATTTCTGAAGAGCCGATTTTGTGTTTTCAAACCCAGTATTCAGGAACAGTAAATTCACTTCTAAAAGCGGAATTCCTCCTGGAACGGTAGCGATATTCACAAGACTACTAGTTGGAAAAAATATTATTCATACTCTGGATGAGGCTGCAGGGAGAAGACCTGCAGTGTATTCTTTTGAGCGATTAATGGAACTCGTTAGAGTATAGCTAATTAGCTGTTAAGGAGCGTCTCCACCACAGACTGTACCGTCTCCCTTGGCTCCATTGCTGCATGTGTTGATCTGTTAAGTTGAATGTGTAACTCTTCAACCTGTTCAGGTTTCTCAATCAGCTTCAGTCTTTTCAGTGCTTCCAGCTTATCATCCACGGCACCTCTTCTGCCTCGGAAGAATGATACAGAGGGCACGCCAAGAATGGCAGCCTCTCTGGTCATTGTTCCACCACCACCGATAATCATCTCCATGGCAAGAATGAGCTGAGGGCCTGGGTAAACTCTGGCGGGTATGATTACCTGGGCTTTCATGAAATGACTGCTTGTTCTGTCTGCAAAAAGACAGAGGTGCTGTTCTTTAATGTGCGTTACAGCACATGCTACACCAGGCAGCAGAACGGCCAAGCCCTGTCATCCCGCAAAGCATACTGCAGAACCAGTCATTGAGCTTACGAGGAACATTACTGGCATTCCTGCCCAGGCGCATCCCTTTCCCTCTTAATTCAATTCAACGGCTGAGTGTTCTTGCTTTCTCAGGGCATTGCACCTGCAATGCCAACATCCCATAAGCCTTGATTTGTTCCATCATCCTGTCTGGTCCAGCTGTTTCCTCCGTCGGATGTATGAAGGATTATTCCTTCCGCTGTACCAAATCCCGATTGACCGCTTACCCATGCTGTCGAAGTGTCCAGAGCTGAAATTCTTAGAAGAAAGAAACCCCCATATCCGGGGTTCTGTAATGTCCAGTTCTCTCCGCCATCGGCAGTTTTCCAGATGTTACCGTAATCAATTGCTACCCATGCATCATCAGGAGAAAGAAGGGCTATGCCGTTGGCATCGTTCTGACTGTACTGCATGGAGTCGGGAGTAACTATCTCCCAGTTGTCGCCTCCATCTGTGGTATTCAGTATCAGATACCCGTGACCTACAGCCCACGCATTGTTTTCATCCCAGGCTTTGATCGTTATCATGTACCAGCCACCGTCAAGAAGAGAATCCGCTTCCGATCTCCATGAAACTCCCCCATCTGTGCTGTGAATTATCTGCCCGTCAGCCGCACTGGTGTTATCTCCGCAGACCCAGATATTGGATTGATTTACAAGGTAGACACTGCTCCAATTGCAGTCAGGAAACTGCGGGTCAGACATATCGTACCAGATAACTCCACCATCATCGGTTCTGAGAATGCTGTTGTTCGCTCCTACAACCCAGGCTGTTGTGGCATTCACTCCATCAATTGCTGAAGTTTCCTCCGGGATTGAGATCTCCGATCCCATTCGCAGCCAGTTTTCTCCTCCGTCGGTGGTTTTAACCACCACTCCAAAACCTTCCGATAATCCACCGGCAGCCCATACAGTATTGCTGTCCACTACAGATACCGAGCTCAGTGCTGCTTCCGGCACTGTTGCCGGCGTACCCTGCCGGCTCCAGTTTCCTCCGTCACCGGTATGCATGATCATTGCATACCCGTCGCAGGTTCCTCCAACCGCCCATCCGCAGGTTCCGGTACTCTGTGAAGGACTTGTTCCGTTGTTGCATGCAGTAAGAAACAGGCCGAATACAAAAGCTGTGATTAAATATCTCATCTTACTCCCCCCTCTTTTTCTACAATCCCCCAAAACCTGCATCGGCAGCAGCCTCTCAAACGCACCGGAGTCCGATGCTCACCAGAGGCCGGGAATGCTGTTCACCCCGTATCTCTCCTGGCAGTACCAAACTGTTCAATTTTCCCAGCAGGGACAAGCCCCGGATCTGGAGACTTACCAGATTGCCGGTTTCACAGCAATTGTAATTTTGTTATCTTTTCCCCAGCACCCGAGAGAGGAGTACAATGGAACTTGGTCGTATTTTTCTGGTTCTGGCGGTCTTTTCGGCTATGGCTGGCATCTACTGCATGACTCAGATTCTGGGTTATCTCTCGTCAAAAGGCGAGAAAGTAAACTGGTTCCTGATAAGACTGAAGTGGTTCAGCTACATGTCGAAATACAGAGAACTTACCATGCAGGAAACCGGCGAAGTCGGCCCATTTCACAGAGGCTACATCGTCAGCATGCTCATCTCTCTGGTTCTTGTAATAGCAGGGGCAATGCTGCTTAATCAGTAAGTGTGTTCAAAAGGGCAATGGCTGCCGGAATGCTGCCGAGAATGGCTTCCAGTTTGTTGCCGGCGGCTTCCCGTGTATTTATGCAGGCCTGTAAGTCTTGTGTGGTTGCCTGCAATTGGTCGGCTGCATTGTTCAGTTTGTCTGTGGCATTTGTCAGCTGTGCTGTGATAAGTTTGTCTCTGAAACAGGAGAGGGCTCTTTTGGCCTCTCCAACCTTTGCAGCGCATTCCGGCTGCTGGTCGTTGATCAGGCTGGTCTCGATTCTGCGCAGCGTGGAAATAATCTTGAAAAGATGATTCAGCAGTGTTTCTCTCACAATTCTTCCTCTCTGATCTCATTCATTCTCTCAATGAGAATTCGCAAGGTGGCCGAGATTGAGGTTTCCGACAGGGAACTCATCAGTTCATAGTGAATGGACGGAATGGTAAGCCATGCATCATGGATAACCTGGAGATTATGCAGCAATGTCGTGACCTGCTGATTGAGTGTCACAAGTTCCATAACTGCTTCAGCGGGATAACCGGTTGTCACAATGCACATTTGTCGTCTGGCAGCCATGTCTGCATAAGTGGCTTGAACAGCGTTTGCTGCTGCTTCAGTAAGTTCAGCCATTGCCGTTGAGATGGAATCAATTGCCGGAGAGGCAGTCTGCATCGCCCGGCCGGTTCTTTCTGCATCATGCTCAATGGTGCCGTGTTCAACAAGCGCAGCTATCGCGGCGGTGAGAATTCCCATGCGGGGTCCGGCGGCGGCATTAACCTTAAAAGCAATGTTTTGAGATTCAGTCATTTCAGCCAGAAGCAATGTGTAAATGCCCATAACCCCTGCAGCCTCATCCGCGCTGCTCAATGCCTCAGTTAGTCTGGCCGCTATGGATGTTGAATCTGTACCGAGTGTGAAGATGTTCTCTCTTTGAAGAACAAGATTCTCCAGCAAATTTCTGTCACCATCGTTTATTGCTTCCACCAGATTCGTTTCAGCAAGCAACTGTGCCGATTCCAAAGCTACTGCTGTTTCTTCTGCAAGAACTCCCGTTTGAATATTGAAAAGTTGGAAATCGGTGTTGTCTCGGGTGGCACACCCTGCCATTGCGATGAGAATTAGTACTGCACGCAGTTTGTTCTTCGTGTTTGTCATTCAATAAATATGCTTTAGGAATGCGAGAAGTGCAAGCTTTCTCTGTTTCGCATTCTATGCACAGGTAGCATTTTTCTTATATATATATTATCTTTTGCTCTTCGATGAAGGAGGTTCGGTTGAAATTTTCACTGCTGGGGCAGCAGGCTCAGGAATGTCTTGTCGGTCTGAAGGGTGCGGTTACTGATATTCTGCAGGCGCTTCCTGGCAATCTGGAGCAGCCTCGTGATGTATACAAAACTCTTGGCATAGACAGAATGATTGGATGGAACATCTTCAAACTCCATGAGCTTGAAGACTGTTTCCTGTCGGTGAAACACATTCCGCGAAAGTCAGCTTTCAAAGGCTTCCTCCGTGCAGCGTCCAGGAAAGGCGTGGCTGATTCATTGCTTGTCAAAGCCGAAGAGAATTTCACTCTCTTTGAAGAGCTGGTCGAACTGCACGCGGGCGACAGACCCAGCATGGAGATGATGCTTCTTGCATACTCAAAGGAAGGTACCTATCAGGCATCTCTGGATCACAGGAAGCTGGCATTTACAGGAAACCGATTCCTCTACGGTCTGGAAGCGAAAACCAGACTGACTATTTCGCTCTTTGAGCCGACTGATTCTCCATCCGACTGGAAACTCACTCTGTTGAAGGGTTCCTTCGGGCTCAGGCGGAATCGACCTGATGTTCCCTGGTTTTATATTCATCCCAGGGTGTTTACCGAGTTTGAAGGCCTGCCTCATTCGCCAGAAAGCAAACCACTGGCTACACCTGCCAATGGCAACAAACTGCCTTATTACACTCCGTTCTGCAACTGTTCTCTACCCAGCATTTCATCCTGCAGCGGATTTGTAGAAAGCGTTGAAGAGATATTTCCACTGGAAACAGGAAACGCAGGGCTCATGGATCTTGTTTTTGCCGAAGTTGTGGATCTTCATGGATTCTTCATGAACGAAGACGGTTCGACTTCAGCGAAGGTGATAACTCCCTGTCACCTGGCCGTTATGGACATAATTGTACCCACCTCTTTTGCGGAAAACTCCCATTTTTCTCCACGTATGATATCATCCATTCTTGAAGAATCAGATACTTACAATGAAAAACTCATTGATCTGGCCAGATCAATCCTGCCTGTGGAACCTGGATTTGAAATAAAGCCCACCATAGAACAGAATACCCTTGATGATGTAGAGAACTATGGAGAGATCATTCAGGACATTTTCAAAAGACGAGATCTCAATCCTCTCAACTACACCACAATTAGAATCTCCGTGCGCTTTCCCGTGATTCCTTCCAATCTCGACATTACATGGAAACCAGTCAGAACCATTTGATCCATTTTACATCTTCTTTGTATTAAAGCAGTTACGGCAATCTCTGCATTGATATATATATGCCTTGACATTCGCTTAGCGTATATGTATACTTATTTCCGTCAGAGAGAACCTGTAATGGCGTGCGGGGAAAAAAGGACTCTTTGACACCTTCCTTCCTTAGCAACGCCCGTCACCTTTGTGGCGGGCGTTGTGCGTTATAGTTATTTTTCTCTCCTGAACAGAATGGAGAGAAATGCTGTTTGAAGGTGATACAGGAGTATTGCTCCACCCTACATCTCTGCCCGGCAAATGGGGAATCGGGACACTGGGCTCCGAAGCAATGGGTTTCTCCCGGTGGATGGCGGGCTCAGGTATTACGGTGTGGCAGGTGCTGCCCGTCTCTCCACCAGTCTATGCGAATTCCCCCTATCAGGCTCTTTCATCCTTTGCTGGGAATCCTCTGCTTATCTCTCCCGAGGAGCTGTTTAAGCTGGAGCTTTTATCATCTTCTGAGCTTGCTGCTGCTGAAGTTGAATCTTTCTCTCAGGTATCCTGGAAGAGACTTTCAGGAAGAACTGCCCTGCTGGAGCTGGCTGCAAGGCGTGCTCTGGACAGGAACCTTGCCGGATTTGAAGAGTTTTCCAGGATCCCATGGGTTATGGAATGGAGCAGGTTCGCCACAGGAAAAGCACTGAACGGGGGGATGCCCTGGACCCTCTGGAAAAAAACTGCACCGGAACAATCGAGCAGCGAGCTTGTTCATGGTATGATACAGTTCTTCTTTCACATGCAGTGGATGCAATTAAAAGAACACTGCAATTCTCTGGGCATTCGCATCCTTGGCGATGTTCCGATATACACAGCTCACGACTCCTCCGATGTTTTTTTCAACAGAGAAATTTTCAAACTGGATATGAATGGGATGCCCTCCGTTGTTGCCGGCGTACCTCCCGATTACTTCAGCGAAACAGGCCAGCTCTGGGGCAATCCGGTATACAACTGGGATGCCTGTGCCAGATCGGGTTACAGTTGGTGGATCAAGCGCATGGCAGTTGCTCTTGACCTGTTTGATGCAGTGCGAATTGATCACTTCAGAGGTTTTGCAGAATACTGGGAGATACCTGCCGGTGAGGCAACTGCAGTGAATGGAAAATGGGTTAAAGGACCTGGAATTGAGTTATTCAGGCAGATGGAGAAAGCACTGGGAAAACTTCCCGTAGTGGCTGAGGATCTGGGTCTTATCACCCCCTCGGTGCAAGAACTCCGGAAACAGTGCGGTTTCCCCGGAATGGTTGTTCTTCAATTTACCCTGCAGGATCAGGGATTTTCTCTGAGTGAAGTTGATCCATCCAGTGTGGTTTACACCGGTACCCATGACAATGACACCACCGCCGGCTGGATCAGATCAGTTGGCAGAGAACTGGGTTTCAATTCGGTGCGCTCTCTGGTTGAAATGGCTCTATCCTCCCCTGCGGGTCTTGCAGTGCTGCCCATGCAGGACATCCTTGAACTGGATTCTTCCGCCAGAATGAATACACCGTCTGAAGCATCAGGCAACTGGGGCTGGAGAATGACGGAATTACCTGCTATCCGAGGGTTTTCCCGGAGTAGTTGACATTTTCTCATTCTTCTGCATTTTACCCGTATGAAAAGTGCAATTTTTCTTCGCGCTGGATCAGTTCTTATCAGCACATTCGCATGGCGCTGGTGGGCGGGTTCCTCCGTCCATAATTAATACTCAGCAGTTTTTTTATTTCTGATTTCTTAACTTGTTTTACAACAATGCATTAGCCTTGATGCATCGCAAACCCGGTTTGTGATGCATCCGGGTAAGGAGTATACCATGCGTAGATTTTCTTCAAGGAGCAGCGATTTTCTGCCCACAGAGTACACAAACATCAAGCCTTTCCTGCCCTCTCTTCCTCCACCTCCTGTGGACTCTGACGGATATCCGGTTGGACCGGATGTTCTTGCAGCCCTCTTTCCTTCAGGGATGATCCAGCACGAAATCACCCTGGAACCAAGAGTTCCCATACCCGTGGAGGTACTGGATGCATACAGAGTTTATCGCCCTTCTCCCCTGATACGAGCTGTTGAACTGGAGCGTGTGCTGGAAACGCCTGCACACATTTACTACAAATATGAGGGCATGAACCCCGCAGGAAGCCACAAGAGCAACACCGCTCTGCCGCAGGCTTACTTTGCGGCAAAAGATGGAATCACCAGGATAACAACTGAAACTGGTGCAGGACAGTGGGGAAGCGCTCTTTCCCAGGCGTGCAGCAGATTCGGCCTGGATCTGGATGTGTTCATGGTCAGGGCCAGTTTTCTGCAGAAACCTCTGCGTAAAACCTTTATCAACATGCATGGTGGAAGAGTATACGCCAGTCCCAGTGATCGGACAAAATCCGGGAGAAGTTTCCTGGAAAAAGATTCTCAGCATCCGGGAAGTCTCGGCATTGCCATAAGTGAAGCGGTAGAAGCTGTTCTTTCTGAACAGAACTCATGTTACAGTCTGGGAAGTGTTTCCGACGCGGTTTGTCTCCATCAGTCCATCATTGGGCAGGAATCAATATTGCAGATGGAGGAGATGGGAGAGTATCCCACCGAGATCATTGGCTGCACGGGAGGGGGATCCAATTTTGCGGGGATTGCCTTTCCCTTCATGGAAAAAATGTTAACGGGGGGTAAGCACATCAGGTTCACGGCAGTAGAGCCAACTGCGTGCCCCACTCTTACGGAGGGTAAGCTTAGATACGATTTCGGCGATGCCTCGGGGCTTACTCCAAAGTACATGATGTATACCCTGGGTGCGGGTTTCATTCCTCCACCCATACACGCCGGTGGTCTGAGGTATCACGGTATGGCGCCTCTGGTCAGCCATCTTGTGAAGCTTGGTATTGTAAATCCGATTGCGTATGCCCAGAAAAAAACACTGAATGCCGGTAAAGAATTCACACGAGTTGAAGGAATCCTTCCAGCGCCGGAATCAACCCATGCTGTCGCTGCCGCGATCGACTCTGCTGTTGAGGCTAGAGAATCCGGAGAAAAAAAGATAATTCTCTTCAATCTCAGTGGTCATGGTTACCTTGATCTGGCAGCGTACGAGAACGGCTGAAAGAACCCGGGAGGCGGCAGCCGAACTTGCCGGTTGCCGCTTTTTTTCAGCCCACTTGACCTGAGGTTGCTTCTGTTCTATCCTAACACTCGGCTAAGATGGAAGGAGAAGTGCATGTTAACGATTTTTGTAGTGTTTATTCTGTCGGGTGGTTCTGCTCCTTTAGACGCAACCACCGATGGCGGGGGTCTGATCATGAATGAAATAATGATTGATCCTCTTGCATCTTCCTCTACAGATATGGGTCAGTGGATCGAGCTTTACAACAACAGCGGAGACTGGGTGAATCTTTCAGAGTGGACTATTGAAAATCAGAGTGGCGATGAGATACAATTCTCATCCCATGTGATTCCGCCGGATGGTTATTTTGTAGTTGGATCCAGTGCTATTTCCAGCGAAAATGGAGATTACACTCCCAATGCAGTCTGGGGATCTTTCTCTCTGTCTGCCAATGGCAGCCTGCTTCTGAGCAGCGCAGGCTCAGACTCCCAGGAATTCTTCAGTTGGAACAGCAGCTGGGACATTGAGCCCGGAGCATCCCTTGAAAGACTCAATCCAGGCTGGGCTGCATCAGACCGCGAAAGCTGGAATCACAGTACAACTGAATTCGGTGCCGGTGATCTGGGTACACCCGGAGGACAGAACAGCGTCTTCTCCAACGGGTTCGGTCAGAATACCTGGGCATTCATAAAAGCTTTCGTGCGTTAATCTTAAAAACTATTCTGGCACCGAATAAAACAAGCCTCGGTTTCCCCGTGTGCTCCTGACAATTCCCCGCCCTTCCAATACAGCAAGGTACTTGTTAACTTCATTGACATGTATACCCAGCACGGCACTGAGATCCTGAACAGTACAAGGCCGTCTTCGGATTGTGCCCAGAATGGTTTCTTCAATATTGGACTTGTAGGAAGATACTTGTTTCCGCTGCAGTGCAGGCGGGATGATTTCTGTGTTTCTCAGGTTCCAGTACTCTTTTATCTGCAGCAACTCACGGTGAGATGCCCCGCGCAATCCCTCAACACTTCCCGGCCTGTCGAGACTGTTTATCTGTATCCGGTCGGGTTCAATTCTCAGGAAAGCATCCTTCATCAGATCCAGTTCCTTTTTTGAATCGTTGAAGCCCGGAAGAATCAATACCTCCAACCAGATTCTTTTTCGGTACTCTTTCCGGAAATCAATCAAGCCCTGTATATAATCCTCAATATTGATACCCTTCGCGGGCCTGTTTATTCTGAAAAAAGCCTCCTGTGATGCAGCATCAAGAGAAGGTAATGTCAAATCAGCTTCCATAAGCTCTTTCCTGACCACAGGGCTGCTGAGCAAACTTCCATTGGTTATAACTGCCACGGGGATATGGGGCCAGTTGCGTTTGACAAACCGTATCACCTCTCCAAAACGGAGGTTCAACGTGGGCTCTCCCGAACCGGAAAGGGTAATGTACTCAGGATCGGGATTGTTCTTAAAATATGAAATGAGTTCCGTCTCTATCTGCTTCTGCGGAACATACTCTTTTCTTTCTGCGGTGAGTTTTGTTGTGGCCCCGCATTCGCAGTAAATACAGTCAAAAGAACAAACTTTGCGGGGTATCAGATCCACTCCGAGAGAAACTCCCAGTCTTCTGGACGGAACAGGACCAAATACATGTTTCGTCACCGCAGAAATCATTTGCTGCTAACTTCCTGTGTCGTCTGCGAACTTCTTTGCACTTGAATAGCCATCCAGATCATAGGAAATTCCCTTGGCGGGCATGGTCTGCCTGTCGAGGCGTACATCTGCATCTTTGAAAAACATCTCTGCATGGGTAGAATGATAATCGCTGAAAACAACGACTCTTTTTATTCCGGCAGCAATTAATGCCTTGGCACAGGTGGTGCAGGGCATGTTGGTTACATAGGCAGTGCCTCCATTAATGGAAACTCCATTCTTGGCAGCCTGCATAAGGGCATTCATCTCTGCATGGTTGGTGCGGATGCAATGGTTGTCTACAATAAGACATCCAATATCTTCACAATGCGGGAGACCGGGAAGAGACCCGTTGTAGCCTGTTGCAAGCACATGCTTGTGTTTAACCAGCACGCATCCGCAGTGCATTCTCGGACAAGTTGCTCTTTCGCTGGCAAGCATTGCCAGTTTCAGGAAGTACTGATCCCATGATGGTCTCATCTGCTCTCCTTTTTTTTGTTATTCAAAATTCCAATCAAGCTGCATTCCTGCCGATGTTCTTGACGAGCCTTCCGTTTCACTGCTTCCGCTCCCCAGGAAATCAGCACCCTCCATGCTGTACCATGCGCCTTTAATCCGGAAAGTTGCACTTTCTGAAATATGTACAGAAACAGCCCCTTGAAGGAGTACCGATGTATTATACAGAGCTCTTGAGCCGAATTCTCCGGGAAATGAAAGGGAATAGGCATAAATTCTGCTGTTCCAGCCGCTGGTTCTGCCTGCTGCAGCGGAAACAGTGATATCCAGATTTGTTACCGGGCTGTGCTTCAGCCGGACCTCAACACCGGCACCGTTTTCACTCGGGTCGCTGTGACTTCGATACCAGGTGACAGGCACTTTCAGGCTTAATGTGAAATCTGAATACGGGCTCCATGATGCCGTAACCTGAGCTCTGCAGGTTCTTTCTTCCTCTGTAGCCGTAAGCTTCAGACGCTGGGTCAGTGTCGTTCTGTTTCTCACTCTTTCTGAAAGCTGAAAACCGGCTTTAAAAGAATCCTCTTCCTCCCTGTCAAGAACAAGTGCCCCCGCATCAAGTGTAATACCCTCAAACGGGCGCCACCTGAGCCCGTAGCCTGCACCAATTCTGTGGTTTGTACCGAAATTTCCTGCACTGCGAGGCCAGCAGCCTGTGTACCTGCTTAAAGTGAGTGCATGACGGATATCGGCCAGCCCCCTGCTGGCTGAAACAAGAAAGTTGAAAGTTGAATCAAAGTCGGCAGCGAACTCACCGGTTAACAGAGCATCTTCAGTTTCGAAAAGGAGATCAGCTCCGACCCTGGAAAAAGATTCGTCGGTAAGATCTTCTCTCTGACGCACATGTGCAAAAGATATTCCAACGGGACCAAAACCGGCTCTGAAAACTGCGAGTTTTTCATCAACTGCCCGTTTGTTTTCTATTTCAGTTTCCGTCCGGTGAAGCCCGGAAGAACCTGTGTCAATCTTCGACCACCCCAGAACGGTAGAGACAGTAACATTACTGAAACAGTACTCTGCCGTTGCGCCGGTAAGAGGATCAGCATCGTTGGCTCCGGGGCTTTCCGAAAGCTGCAGACGCATCCTCCTGCCGGGTGTTTTTGAAAGACTGAGCGGATCACCACCGGACCATGGCCCAGGGTGGCAGAGTATTAATCCGTGGGCGAACTGAACACGCAACCAGCCTGCAGCCACCCTGATAACCTCCGGGTCGGTGTAGCTGACACCTCCGGTTATCAGGTCTCCCCATTCTTCTCCCGGGTCTTTCTCTGTGAGAAGAGAGGCAGACCATAGCCCGAAGTCAAAACGCAGTCTCTCGTAGAACGCCACAGCATTGCCCTGCCACAGATTCTCCGTTATTCCGACAGGATCGGGCCAGCTCTGCTCCACCCTGACCCTGAAATCACCGGAAGCGGCTGTAACGAGGCCGAATATTGTAAATAATGCTATCATTGTACTGTAAGATAAGGCCTGAGATTCTCAAGGGTAGTGGTGCCTATTCCCGGAATGTCAATCATATGGTCAATTGATTGCAACGGGCCGAAAGATTCAATGTAATTCCGTATTATGGATGCCTTGGACGGGCCGATACCGGGAATGGTTACAAGTTCCTCTTCAGTGGCAGTATTAATGTTAATGGGAAAGTCTGGCGGTTCTTCTTCGTTCTGCCTGTCTGCTGTCTGTATGGGCTCGGGATGAAAACGTGCCGAGCCGTACGCAAGAGAAATTGCATGCCCGCCCGCAAGCTCAGGGTGGGTTGCATAACCGTACTGCATTGAGACTGTTGAAATGGAAACATGAAGACCCATCCCCATGCGAACAGGTGGAGTCAAAAGGAAGAAGGAGAGAGATACGCCGTGATAAGGTTCTACGGAGGTAACGATGGAGTACTCTTCTCCGGAGTACTGATGCACTGCTGCGCCTGCGGAAACAGTGACCCCACTTACCGGGCAAACTCCCACTGCACCGGAAACTGTTCGCGGAACAGCACCCATGCCAGTTTCTGTAAGGGCTGAGCTGTAAAGACCTCTCACTGCCCCGCCGAAAAAGAGCCCCTTGAATGGCCTTGCTATCAACCCTATATCGGTGGACGCAGCCGTTCCACTGCCAAAGCCTTCTATCTGTATCCGGTGACAGGACATGGAAACACCGACAACTATCCCGCGGTGAAGAGCTGCTGCTGCACCACCCGTTACCGTTGCTTCACCATAGCCGTTTCTTCCAGAGTAGCTTATCAGACCGGCAAAAGCATATTTGTCTGTGGAACTGCCTCCGGCAATTGCTGTTCTGTCAAGATCGCGGAATCCAAAGGGTCTTGATGCTGATGCAGAAACAGCAGTTCCATCAAGAAGCCCGGCCGATGCGGGGTTTACCGAAACAGCAAGATGCGTTCGGGGGAAAAGAGCAGCAGCTATTCCTCCGGATAACCAGGGGGATTCACTCTGGGGCTCAAATGCAGCAATGGCAATTGCCATAACGAAACAATTCATAATTCTCCCTTCCCTCTCTGCCACCTTTAATATCAGTTACCGCCACAGACAGAATAAATACAAGAGGGGAATTGACTGGAGAGGTCTTTGTGTTCATTATAGATAAGATGTTTCGTTTTTTCCTGGAGAGAAAAGAGGATTGATGCGTTTGCCATTACTAGTTGTTTTTGTGTTGCCGCTGATTGCGTTTGCAGGAGGTTTATCTTTTTCTCACTATGGCCTGCTGGATACACCCTCGGCATCACTGCTCAAGCACACCGAAATTGCTATCGGCGGAGGTGGAACAGCCTATTCCCTGGAAGATACCACAGGAGCATCCAGCATGAATGTGGGTGTTGCCGGATATCTGGAAATCGGTCTCTTTGAAAGAGGCCAGATCGGTGGAACATATCTCGGAGAAGCAGGCTTTTCCGGCACTGCAAGGGGTCTGTTGCTTAAAGAAACCATAACCAGACCGGGAATATCTCTGGGAATTGAAAATATCATCGGAGAGAAGGACTATGAATTCTGTCTGAACTCCGATGACAGTCTCTACCACTATCCCAATGCACAGAATTTCAGCATTTATGGAGTGATAAGCAAAGATTTCAGCTACTTTGTTTCATTCCCAGTCTGTTTGAACATCGGCTTTGGCACTGGCCGGTTTGTCCAGTCAGCTGATGCTGTTGATGGGTTTGAAAACCCTGTGCCGGGCCTCTTTGGAAGCATTTTTATTCATCCAAATATTGCCAGTGAGATAATAGTGGAATGGGATGGTCGTGATCTTAATGTTGGTGGTGTCTACAGATTGAACAGAAACTTTACTGTAATGGCTGCCGCCTCCGAGCTGGAACACCTGTTTGTGTCCAACGATTCCACATCCAATGGTCAGGATGTGATGCAGAACACAAAATTCACTGTAGGTCTGCAAATCAATATCGGACCATTCCTGAACCGTACAGAGCTGGATCCCTACGAAAGGCTCAGATACACTGACGATGATGAGGCTCTTAGACTTCTTGAAGAATACAGGGCTCGGGCTCGTGAGGAAATTCAGGAAATGGAATCCTCCATCATCTAATTATTCCGTTGACAGCAGCACAAAAGTCTGCAATCATACACGGTCAGAGAGAATAACAGTATAGTAAGAATACAATACGGAAAGCGATATAATGGCACGCCTGGGAACCTTCGACTGCGAACGAATCATGAAAAGAACCAGGCTGAGCCCTCTGGCCAGAGCTGTTCTTGAAAGTAGATTTCCCGATGCAGATGATCCTGTAAACCAATGGCTGCCATCAAAACCGGACTGGAACAAATTGCTTCCCGATCTGGATATTCTTGAAGAAGAACTCAAAACTTTGAAAAAACGCGGGGGCAAAATCGTCCTCTACGGCCATGATGACATGGACGGAGTTACTGGAATATTCATAGGTCTTCGAATCCTCCGAAATGAGGGTTTTCATGTGGTGCCAATCATTCCCCGCAGGGATATTGAAACTTACGGCATAAGGCCTGGAAGACTCAAAGGAGTACTGGAACCGGGGGATCTTCTGCTGACTGTCGACTATGGGTGCAGCGCAGTTGAAGGTATTGCCTGGGCAAGAAAAAATGGTGCAAGAATTGTCATCACAGACCACCATACACTGAATCCTCCATTACCTGTTGCACATGGAATCGTTGACCCGCAGACCACCGGTGGAGCGGCTGCAGATCTTGCGGGATGCGGCGTACTCTACGCTGCGCTCTCCCACATCTACCCCAAGTGGAACAATGATCCCCAGTTGCTGGCAGCGGTCGCCCTTGGCACAGTAAGTGACCGTGTGCCATTCACCGAATGGAATCGATACCTGCTCCACTGCTTCTCGCTTCTTGACACATCGAAGCTTACTGAAGGGCTTAAGCTTCTTCTGGAGAAATGGCCCTGTCGCAAATTTGCCTGGACTGGGGCAATGGTTCGCCAGCAGATTACAAGCACCATAGGAAAAGGTGACAGTTCCGGTATTTCATCCATGATCGACTTCATGTTCAGCTATGATGCCGCATGGTGTCTGGATCTCTGGAATACTATGCACAAAAACAGCGAGGAGAGAGGACATCTTCTCAGCGATGTGGTGACAAATGCAATCAAACACAAAGATTCGGAAGCTGATGCCCTTGGAATGATCCTGGTTTATCTTGAGGATGTACCGGGAGGAATGGGGGGAACTCTTGCAAGCCGGTTGTGCAAGATATACCGAAGGGGTACCATTATTGTTACCCGACGGGATGACGGCAAGCTTGTGGGAGACACAAGATCCATTGGAGACTGGAACATGGCAGGTTTCCTTGTGAGCATGAGGGACATTTTTTCCAGCGCTGGAGGGCACTACCGGGCTGCAGGTTTTGCCTACGATGGCACTAACTGGCTTGAGCTGCGAGAGCATCTGATAAGTCACATGATCGATTATCCCACCAATCCTGTTCCCCGGCCGCATATTGATCTTGTTCTTGATACACTGCCGGAGCCAGGTCAATTCACCAGTCTGGCACCGTTCGGACCCGGTTTCCTTCCAGTTGCTCTGAAGATTGGTTCAATGCGCTACCTGCTTCACCTGAACAACAAAGGGCAGGCGAACTGGTGCATCACCGAAGACAGCGGAGAATAAATGAAAAAATATCTGGTGACTGGTTGCGCCGGTTTCATCGGCAGTACACTGACAGACAAGCTTCTGAACGAGGGGGCTTCAGTTACAGGTATTGATATTTTTCGGGATTACTACGATGTAAGCATAAAGAGACGCAATATAGCATCAGCTCTGGTGAATCCATCCTTTACCCTTCTGGAGAAGGATCTCTCCACAGGTCTGGATTTTCTGAGCAGCTTCATAGACAGCTCTGATGAACTGGTTATCTACCATCTTGCCGCACAGGCAGGTGTAAGAAAATCATGGGGCACTGATTTCCGCATATACACCCGCGACAACATTGATGCTACGCAGAATCTTCTTGAATGGGCACATTTCAGAGGTGGTATTAAGAACTTCGTTTATGCATCATCTTCCTCCATTTACGGAGTTCCAGCAATCCTTCCCATGACCGAAGACAAAACTGTACCAATACCCCACTCTCCCTACGGTGTAACTAAACTGGCGGCTGAAAATCTTGTAAGGCTGTACACTGCAAACATGGGGCTACCCTCTGCCAGCCTTCGTTTCTTCACAGTCTACGGCCCCCGCCAGCGACCGGACATGGCCTTCAACCGGTTTATCAGGGCGGCCCTTGACGGGAAAGCCATCGGAGTGTTCGGCAACGGAAGGCAGACCAGAGACTTTACCTATATTGACGACATCGTCCACGGGCTGAGACTGGCAGAAGACTCAACAAAGGGTCTTTCAATGAACCTGGGCGGTGGCAATCGGGTTACGCTGCTTCACTCCATTGAAACCCTTGCAAAGGTTATGGGCAGAGAGATCGGGATCGAATTCTCAGAGAGCAAGCTGGGCGATGTACCGGACACCTGGGCATCTGCGGAACTGGCTATGATTGAGATGGGCTGGAAGCCATCGGTCTCTCTTGAAGAAGGGCTATCTCAGGAAGTCAACTGGTTGTTGTCGTCGTCATAGTTTCAACGGTAAAATTCCAGCGATGTTCCCCGACAATTACTCCATCCGGTTCCAGAATCTGTACCTTTGCTCTATACTCCCCGTCCTGGAGAAATTCTTCCACGTAAAACTGAATGATGTCCCCGTCAACAACATAGGGCGCAAGCTCTTGCAGGAATCCATCTCCCGACAGCATGGCTACAGCAGTCCAGCCGGGTATTGGATTCTCAAAATCTGCAAATATCTGGAGAACTGGAGTATGGTCATACACAGTTCCCGATGGATAGACTGAGCTGAATACCACAGCCGGTCTTTGTAGAACACTTACCTCAAAGTTTTCTTTCGTTTCATTCCCTGCTGAATCAACAGCACAGATGTCAACTGAAACGGTCTCCCCGGAAAAAGGCAGGAAATCAATACTGCAGTTCCACAATGAATCTTCCCTGAACACCAGCTCTATACTCTCAAGAGAATCCATGGATAACACGATTTTTTCTATTCCTGACAGAGTGTCAGTACATTCAATCTCAACCAGTGCCTGCATAGTCGAATAATCAACTTCGGCGGAATAGATGGAAAGCTCCGGTGGAATACTGTCCTGAGAAAAATCCCACTGAAGAGTCTCCACAAGCTCACTGTTGCTCAGAAAGAGCTGCACATATGTAAAGACTGATTATCTTTCCTGCTCTGGAATACAAACCAAGCCCTCCCGGCTGTTTAAATAATGGTAATCAACTTTCAAAATGGTTGCGCTCTTATCAAAACATACTCTCGACAATACTCCGGATGAACAAGATCCGCCAGAAAATCCTCATCCTCTGCTTCAACAGCTCAGGCAGGCAAACCAGCAGGAATTTTCGGAGTCTCAGCTCCATAATTCATACCTCCTGAGGCTTAAACAAAGAATAGAGGACAGAATCCCAGCTGCAGAAGACAACTCAAGACCTCCTATGCGCATTGTCAAGTTGTAACACTGCCATCCGCGATACTATATTGTTCGCAGAAGAGTTTCACCGCCGGTCTGTAAGTTACACTCCTGTCATGCATTTTTCGGCACAGAAAAGAATTGGAGACATAATGAAATCACTCATCTTCATAATTCCTGCAATCCTCGCTCTCGCCTGCGGTACTAACGGCTCGGAAGAGCAAAACAGTGCTGTAGAAATCATAGAGGAGGAGACTGCCTCTGAGGAGGTACTGGTAAACACAGCAGCAAACACTGACTCATACCCTGACATGATGTACGTCATTCGGAATGGAAGTGTTGGGCTGTTCGAGATCGGGATCGTAAAGGACAAAGTTGAAGAGCTTGCTCTTGTGTACGATAATGTGGAAATTGAAGAAATTGATTTAATGGCTGAAGGAATGCCAACCCCAACTCTTGAACTCACCTTCGATGGCTCAGAGACCATTACCCTTCAACTGGGTGAAGCTGATTTTACCGTATGCCGGATTGAAGTCAATACGAGTCTGTTTACTACAGCTGAAGGAATTGGTATCGGTTCCACATATGGTGATCTTGAAAGCAACTATGTATTTGACGGTATAGCATGGGGTGACGGTGGAGATCCTCTTGTTATCGTCGAAGAAGCTGGCTTGTCATTCATTATTGAGCCGGGAGACTGGTGGCAGATGGGCGATGTTGAGGGCGAAATCCCGGGAGACACTGAAGTTACAGCAATAATTCTCTGGTAATCATTTATATCCCTATTGCAGAAAGGATTTTGGATGAAGTACTTTTTCCTGCTTGCTCTTCTGCTTGTTGTACCCGTTGCAGCTCTTGCTGAAACCGAGGTAATTACACTGGACAATGGTCTTCGAGTCATTCTTGAGGAAATGCACTTTTCGCCTACCGTAACGGTACTGGTTCAGTATCAGGTGGGCTCACGAAATGAAACAGCTGAAATTTCAGGTATCAGTCATTTTACCGAGCACATGATGTTCAACGGCACACCGGACATGCCTGACGGCAGATTCTGGCAGCTGGTTCAGAAAAACGGTGGCCAGGCTAATGGAGGAACCGGAACAGACCGAACCTCATACTACATCTACCTCCCGGCCTCAAAACTTGAAGAGGGTCTCAGAATGGAAGCCGACCGCATGCAGAACTGCCTGATGGATTCTGCTGCCATCGCCCAGGAAATAGGCGTGGTCATGGACGAGTGGCGGCTTTCAGAGGATTCCCCTGACAGAGCCCTTTACTACAAAGCAAATGAGCACTTTTATGGCAGCCATCCCCTGTCAAGAACAGTCCTCGGCACCAGCGAGACCATCGCAGCTTTCAACAAGGAAACAGTAACCGATTACTATGACACATGGTACACCCCATCCAACGCAATTCTTACGGTAGTTGGCGACTTCGAGAGCGATGAAGCGCTTGCTCTTATTGAAGAATACTTCGGTGACATTCCCTGTGATGGAGTCCTTGAGGACAATGTTCCTGTAATTACGGAATGGGATTACCCTGAAAGGATTGATTTCGAATTCCCGGCAGAATCAGACAGATTTCTTCTCTTCTTCCAGGGATGTGAAGTTACCAGCCCCGATATAGCTGCTCTGACACTTCTCGGCAGTTACTTCAGCAGCAACAGAATCGGCTGGATAGAGGAAAACCTGATAAACACGGGAATCCTCGCTTCAGGATATGCTTCAAGGCCTTACGGCATTGACTGCAAACCATTCAGTTTCAGTGGAAATGTCCAGAGCGGAGTATCCGCAGACAGTGTAATTGAATTGATGACTGCCGAGGCTTACAGACTGACAGCTGAGCCCATAGATGAAGCACAGCTCTCCCTTCTGAAAAACTACATCATCGGCAGAGAGGTTATGAGCAGCAATACTCCGCTGAGTAAAGCCTACCGAGTCACATACAATCTTTCCATGTATGATTGTGCGGACGCTTATGATGACATTCTTGAAGAAATCGCTGCCCTTACTTCGGAGGAAATTCAGGAGGTTGCAGCCAGATACTTCACTCCGGCAAGACTGATGACCACAGTACTTCACGCAACAGAGGGCGGTGGCATGGCGAGAAACTCCTCCTCGGAAGGCACCACCCAGGTGGATGTCCCGGACATTACTGACTGGAGCGGTCTTGATCTGAATCCTGACGAATTCGTTCTTCCGGAACATTCTGTTTCTGCCGGGGTACAGCGGTTTGAGCTGAATAACGGAATGACTCTTCTGGTAAAAGAGGATCACAGCTTCCCCATAGTTGAGATCATGGTAACCTTCCCGATGAGCGACAGACAGGCCGAACAGGATAAAGCTGGAATAAGCGGTATTACCACTGAATTGATGCTCAGGGGAACAGAGGAACTGGATTACACTGCGTTTCACGCCAGACTTGCAGCTATCGGCTCAGGCACATGGCTTTCTCCCGGTGCAAAATACACTTTGGGAAATGTTTTCGGACGCAGTAATTACATAGAGACCTACCTTACTTCTCTCTCCGATCTGCTGATCCGCCCGGCCCTCAGGGAAGAGGATTTCCAGAGCGTAAAAGACAGAGCAATGGGAATGCTGATGATGCAGCGGGAGCGACCATTCTATGCTTTCTACACCGGCATGGATGAGATACTGCTTGCAGATGGAAACAGCCGGAACGCAGACAGCACCAGCCTCACAAATATCACTCATACAGATGCTGTAGACTGGTGGAAAGCTTGCGTAAGACCTGAAGGCACCGTTCTTGCCATAGTTGGGAACATTACCCCGGAACAGGCTCATGAGCTTGCGGAAGAGCATTTTGGAGCATGGGAGAATCCCAGTGTTCCACTTCCGGAACTTGTTGAGTACCGGTTCAGTACTGCCCCGGGAGACACAATTGTTACAAGTATGCCGGGGAAGATCCAGATAGTAGAAGCCATTGGCTGCACAGGACCTTCATTTGAATCTGAAGATTACATTCCCTTTATCACCATGAACAGAATACTGGGAGGCGGGATCGGTTCCAGGCTTGGTCAGAATATCAGGGAAACCCAGGGGCTTGCCTATATTACGGGAAGCAGACTGGATGGAACATCTGCAAGCTTTTCCACCGGCTCACGGTTCTATGCATATCTCTCCACCGGCGCTGACATGGCAACAAGAGCCCTTGATGCTATGGTTGAAGAGTGCGAAATGATTGCGGAAGAGGGAGTGCTTGAAGAAGAGCTCCTTCTTGAACAATCCCGTGGATTGGGTCGCCATGCCCTGTCATACGATGATTACGATTCTGTAGCAAGATATCTATCCGTCACAGAGTTCCAGAACCTCCCGCTTACCAGAGATGTGGATAATCTGGAAACTGTTCTCTCTCTTGATGTTGATAACATTCAGAAAGTCGCAGAAAAATATTTCACCGGAAACTGGTTTGTCTCGGTTGCAGGCGGAGTGGACCAGAACATGGATCCTCTGGAATAGCAAAACGCACATAACGCGAAAGTCAGCACCGTGGTCAAACTGTGGTGCTGATTTTTATCGGAGGTGAGGGAGATCAGCCAAAAGTGGATTTTAGTTATTCTGTAGAAGGCAGCTTCACACTGACCTCGTTGCTCCAGGCGGAACCGCCACCCTCGTTGGCGGTCTTCAAGGCATAATACCAGATGGCACCGGGTTGCAGGTTCTCATCGAAGTAGGTAGTTGTGGTATTCTTGTCTATTACAATCAGAACCGATGCGGAACCGGTATTGCCCTGTATTCCCGGTGAGGAGGAACGGTAGAGGGTGTAACCGGCAAAATCGGTGTCCGGGCACATTGTCCAGGAAAGTTTGGCTGTTGTGGAACCGCTGGCTACTCCGGTAAGAGCGGAGGGAGGCGGGTTATCAGGTTCAAAAGGGTTGTCGGGTCCACAGGCTGTTATCAGAGCTACTGTTGCGGCAAAGACAAAAAGTCGTTTCATGACAACCCCTTTGTGTTATTTATCTATCATTACTGCGTAAGATCACTTTCGTTTCTTGGCTCAATCTTGTAGTTATCGTGACTGTAGAAGACAACACCAATTATCTCTGCAAAGGTGTCTCCTGTCGAGGGAGAGTATGTGTAGTCACCCAGGTCGTCAATTCTGGCATCACCGGATCCGTCATCAACATACCATTCACCATAACCAAGATCATCATCGGTTACGGTCACCCCGGAAACAGAAACAAGAACACCCTCCCATTTTTCCAGGTTCACATCTGCTGTGGAAATGGCCTTCGGTACCGGCACTGTATGGCCTGGATCATCGAAGTCAACGGAACTGACTACAACTTCTGTCAGGCCAAAATACTCTTTTACATAACCGGAGACTACAACACTGTCTCCCCGGACAAGATTGTTCAGTATTCCATCGTAACCATAGAGAACAAGACCGCTCCACTCTCCACCGGTTGCATCCTCAATAACTGCAAACTGGTTCTCGGCATGATAATACTCGCCAGCACTGGCAGTCACTATTCCTGTTACAGTAACATCATCGTTCTCATAGGGAGAAACATCAGCCTGACCCTGTATCTCAAAGCATGTGAGAACACTGCCGCCACCACCACCGGAGGAATCCGGAGTGGTTATGGTTGCCTCATTGCTCCAGGCTGTTAGCTGAGAGCTGTCAACAGTCTGAATGGCATAATAGTAGGGTGTGTTCCAGTCAAGATCACCATCTGCATAAGTCAGTGAATCCTGGTCGGTAATCGTGGCTGCGAGAGAAGCACTGGATGGGTTGGATGCTATACCGGAAGTCTCTGATCTGTACAGAACATAGGAGGAAAAATCGTCATCGGGACACTGGGTCCATGCAAGTGTTGCCGTATTGCTGCTCACAGAAGCAGTGAGGGAGGATGCAGTTGGATTGGTTCCACTGCCCTGGGGATTACTTTCATCGTCTCCACATGCCGCCACTAGAAGAATGGCAGTGAGAATTGCAGTAGCTGCTAAAAAGCGAAGGGTCACTTTGTCTCCTTTCGGTGTACAATTTTGCTGTGGTAACTATGGCCAAGCGAACACTTTTCCGTAACTGTTAATTATAATCGAGTACCCTGCAAAATGAAATGGAGAAAATGTGACCTGCTTGCTTCTTCTTGTTTTCGGGATCCTGCCACCTGTCGCAACTGAGATCCCTCACGAAATTACCGCCCACGGGCAAACCCGGGTGGATGACTACTACTGGCTGAATAACATCGAAGATCCCGCTGTTCTGGAGTATCTTGAGGCCGAAAACCTCTACGCTGATTCCATGATGGCTGACTCGTATGAACTGATTGAAACCATTGTCATGGAACTCCTTGACAGGATGCCGGAGGATGTGGCATCCATCCCATACTACAGGAACGATTACTGGTACTGGTCCGAGTACCGCCCGGATCAGGATTACAGCGTTAACATGCGACGCCGTCACCCCGAGGGAGAAGCCCAGGTGCTGCTGGATGAAAACATCTATGCCGAAAGACATGACTACTTCAGTATTGAACTGCTCAGCGTCAGCCCCGACAACAGAACCATGGTCTGGGCATATGATACCACCGGCGGGCATTGGAATACTCTGGTTTTCAGTGACATTCACACCGGCGACACTCTGGATATTGTGTGGAACGCCTCGGGAGACCTGGCCTGGGCAGGGGTGCAGTTGAAAAATGTGGGT
>JAGLOJ010000066.1 GCA_023139045.1 Candidatus Sabulitectum sp. | reverse complement strand
TGGACTAACTCTCGTTGTAGGGCTAATAACAAAGACAACAAAAAACATTCTGTTCATATCGGTCTGTCCAAGCACATAAAATCGTGGTTCGTGGTCCGAATGTGAGCTATCCCTTTGCAGAACAAACGGGCGCTTAAAGAACACCTGCTCGCATTCTGACTGGGTAACACAATGCTTCTTCCAGTTCTTCACTGCATTGCCTTCATCCCATTCGAATCCAATACATTCCCTGAGCATATCTCTTGGTTTTATCATATTCAATGTATATTGCTATCATATACCTGCGTCAAGGTAGTATCCTGCACAGCATTCTCTCCGTCACCAGCCTTCTCCCCCAGTAATCCCCCATCCTCTCAACCTCCTCTATAAATTCCTCCGTGGAGTTTCAGCAGATTAAGCATCTGAGTTACTCTTGCTCGTGATATTCCCAGTTTCCTGGCAAGGTCTGCCTTTGTAAGATTGTTCAGATCCATCTCAAGAGACATCTCTTTAGCCTGTATTACGGGGTTCCTGAAGGTCTTCTTGCTCCTCTTCTTGGAAGTACAACCCATGGTCACATCGTACCAGAAAATAGTACACAGGGAGACACGATCAAGGCACCAGAGCCCCTTGAGAGATTGAGGGGCTTTTTGATTGCCAATTCACAATCATTATGTGATTTGCTTTGATCCTGCATGTATATTTCAGTTTCTGAATAATATTACATTGTACCTATGGAATCACTTCCCAACGGGCACCTCGACCCCTCCCCTGAAGACGAATCTTCCCCTGCTGCTTGAGTTCTGTGAGGATTTTCTTGATAAGTTGTGAACTCACTGAAGGAAGCTGTGCAGTAAGGTCTGACAGGGTGAACTGTTCAAGCTGTGCCAGAATAGTCTGCTGAACGATTTGGCTTTTTGCCGGGCGGGGTTCGCTGGATTCCAGAAGAAGCTCTAATTCTCTATAGGCTCTATTCAGAATTCCAAGAAAGTAGTTCCACCAGGATACAATCTCATTGCTTCCTTCGTGCCATCCCCTGGAGCAGTTCTCCAGAATGAGGTAGTAGTCTTCTTTACTTTCCTCGACAATGCGCTCAAGACTTACGAATCGCTGTACCTCAAAGCCATTCTCACGCAGTAAGAGGGTTGTCATGAGCCTTGAAACACGCCCGTTACCATCACGGAAGGGGTGAATACAGAGCAGATCAAAAATAAAGGTTGCTATAACTAGAAGAACGGGTATGTGTTGCTCTTCACATGCTTCCCTGTAGTTTCTACAGAGAACCTCAACCATTCGGGGTGTATCCTCGGCAGATGTGGGAGAAAACCTTATTCTTCTTTCTCCATTAGGCAACAACTCAATAATTTCATTGTTCTTTGTCTTCCATTGACCGGCATCCCCTGAGAAGCCCCTTTGGGCAAGATGGTGCATTTCTCTGATGACTTCTGGCGAAACAACAATCCGGTTTTCACGTGTAAATATCCATTTCAGAGCCTGCCTGTAGCCTGAAAGCTCTTCTTCGGATCGATCCTGAGGTATTGCTTCACCCAATATGACAGGACGCAGCCTGTCGGCCTTAATGGTAACACCCTCAATGCGATTGGAGGATTCAACACTTTGAATGATAGCCCGTTCCCGAAGCACCTTGAGAACCTCCGGCTTCTTCCTGATCCAGAGTTCCTGCTTGCCAAGGGCTTCCATGCACGAACCAAGGAGCCATCCTGTACTCACAGGGATGGAAACCTCCGCCATTTTTTTCGGCTCAAGTGAAAGCATTTCCCTCGTCTCTCCTCTCTATAGCCTAATAATAGCTTATTTCTATGCAAGTAGCCAATTCACCCCGGTAATCCGTTTTCTTCTGCCCCTTGTTTCTTTCTCAGGCACCTTGGCTTGCTCAGAGGCTTTTCATTTAAAAAAAATGAAGTAAACCTGGCCATGTTATTGACCGGAGTAACCTCCGGGGGTATTGTCGCTTTCAGGCAGGAAAACGAAGTAATACAGTGGGGGGAGGAAATGCGATGAGTAATGTTGGCGAAACAGCGGAAAGCCGGTTTCCTTTTGTCCTGTATGACTGATAAACCAGTAAAGCATACACGCCGGGTTCGCTATGCCGGAACTCATCCAAGAAAATTCAGCGAGAAATACAAGGAGCTCAATCCGGAAAAGTATCCGGATGATGTGGAAAAAGTTAAGAAGCGGGGACAAACCCCAGCCGGGATGCATCTGCCGATCTGTGTAAGTGAGATTTATGAAGCACTCAAGTTAAAACAAGGCATGAGCGGGATTGACTGCACTCTCGGATACGGCGGACACAGCGGTAGAATACTGCCGCGCATCATACCCAGTGGCATGTTGATCGGAATTGATGTTGATTCCGCTGAACTTGCAAAAACTGAGAAGCGCATTCGTAGTTATGGATACGATGAATCAGTGTTTGTAACCCGGCACATGAATTTCTCACAGATAAAAGAATGCCTTGATGTGCGCCCTGAGGGATTTGATTTCATACTTGCGGATTTAGGCGTATCTTCAATGCAGCTGGATACTCCCCGCAGAGGGTTCTCTTTCAAGAATCCCGCTCAATTGGATTTGAGGCTTGATAACTCTTCCGGTGAGACTGCTGCTGAATTGCTCCTTCGCATTACAGAGGATTCTCTGATAAATCTTTTAATAGAAAACGCAGATGAGCCATATGCAGAACCTCTTGGCAAAGCAATACTCTTGAGAAAGAAAGAGTGTCAGACAACCGTTGGCTTTGCATCCGTCATTTCTGAAACATTGCAGACTAAGGGACTTGAACCTGAAGAATGCAAACCGTCAATTCAGAGAGTGTTTCAGGCGCTTCGCATCGAAGTAAACAATGAATTTGAAGCTCTTGATCGGCTGCTCCGTTCAATTCCGGAGTGTTTAAAAAGAGGTGGCAGAGTCGCAATTCTTTCATTTCATTCAGGTGAAGACCGTCGTGTAAAGAAAAGCTTTAAGGGACTTACCGAACAGGGAATTTATTCTGAATGCGTGCGCCGTCCGGTTCGTCCTTCCTTTCAGGAAAAATACGACAACCCGCGTTCATCCAGCGCAAAACTGCGTTGGGCCGTAAGGGCATAGCATAACCGAAGGCCAATTTAAGCAGTCCTTCTGACTTGAAGAATCACGGGACTGAACCGGGACAGTCATCCGTGCCGGAAGAGTCGCCTTGATGATCAGTGGAATTTTCTATTGGCCGCCCTGGAGCATATTTTAAACTGCAATCCCATTGCGGGAGAGAGTACTAGGGCTTGCCATAGGACCGAGTTCTTAGAATATTAAGCCAGAGTTTTCCGGAGGGGTCTGGAAAGGTTTGTTTTGTTTATAAATGTTTCTGGTTCCTTTACGGAGGCAATTCTCTGCTCTATCTCAGAGCCGGCAATAATATATGACAGCGACATCAGAGTAGTCTGGACAAATCCTTCCGCAGAGATGTTTTTCGGCCACAGTACCGAGTTCATGGCCGGGAAAAAGTGTTCAGACCTTTTCCCCGGCATTCTGGAGTGCTTCGATAACTGTCCTGTTGAAAAATCACTGGCGACAGAAAGAGATGAAGTACTGGTGGTTGACGGTGTAGTTTATCCCCACAAACTCATAGAGACTATTCCATACGATAAGGACGGTGAAAAATTTGTACTGGCAATTATTCATTCGGTACCGGAAATTGACCGAAACAAGGCGCTTCGCCGGAATTTTGCCGCAAGGCTGAACAAGTCAGGAAATCTGAAGGACTCCGCGCCGGATATAGTCAATGCGATAAAAAGCCTTGCCTCTGTTTCCTGCTGCGGTGTTTATGTAAGGTCAGGCAACAGATTTTCCCTGCTCCTTGGAAATGGAGTACCTGAATTCCTTACCGGCATTGACCTGACATCTCCCAGCTATCTCTCCGGGGAAAAGCTTCCCTTTGATACTGACGGCTCTTACCCGGATGGTGCCGCCATTATTCCTGTTGTTGCTCCCGGAGGAATAACTGAGATGCTGCTTTTCGCCGGCAGGGGAACAATGAGTACGAAGTTCAGAAGCAGACTGGAAATGATAGCCAGTGTACTTGCAGGCTGCATTAACAGACTTACCTCCGCATTGTAGACACAGTAAAGAAAGTTATGACGGCTACAAAGCCGGCCATTGCAAACACCGCCCATGACCCAACTCTCATCCAGAGTATTCCACCAATCACAGGTACAGCCATTGAAACGATGTGATCAATTGTTCCGCCAAGACCGATGGTGGGCACCATTTCAGATTTATTCTCGATTATTCTTGACAGGTATGTGGTTCTTGCCATTGAGAGACTGAAGAGAAGTTCATCCATAATGAAAAAACAATAGAGCAGTGCAAGCGCAGTACCGGGACCAGCAAGGCTGGGAACTACAGCATATGCGGTGCTGAGCAGCACGATCAAAGCTGCATCGGCCATCAGGATAGTTCTTTCACCCAGCTTGTCAATAAGTTTCCCGAACACAGGTTTAAGAAATATTCCAATGAGGGCACTGGCTCCCATCGCAAGTGCGAGCTGAGGGGCTTTCTGACCATAAACAGATACAAGAAGCCAGGGGGCAAAGGTCAGGAATATCTGCTTTCTGGCACCGAAGAGCATGCACAGCGCATAAAACAACCGGTATTTTTTTCTGAAAACAAATCTTCTGGCGGTGATTCTTTCCGTCTCACCAATTGAAGACGAAAGGCCCATGGATATAGCCATACCCGGAAGCAGAATAACTGCTCCGACAATCCAGGTTATCTTGAAATCAGTTTTAAGCTGACTCATAAGAAACCAGACAACTGCAGTGCCCAGAATCAGCCCCAGAGATCTGAAAGCCCCCACGCGCCCCAGAACCCAGCCTCTTCTGCCGGAACCGGCAAGTTCGATTGCTGTTGTGTCCCGGAGGGGTATAAAAGCATGCATGGCCGAAGACCAGAGCACCATGAAAAGCACAAATCGAAGAAGAGAATCGGTAATAAATGCAAACCCCAGAAATGCCGCGATTCCAACCGCAAAAACCATGGTTATTGCTTTCCTTCGCTGAACCTTTACAAGAAATCCTGCGATAAATACCAGAAAGAATCCCGGAAGTTCTCTTGGGATTTCCAGTGCACCCCGGACTTCACCGTCAACCCCGAGTTCATTGCTGAGATAGTCGGGCATCACACTCATGAATATTGTACTGCTCGCACCGAGCAGAAGAACCGTTACAAGCAGTTTTGCAAGCGATGTTTTCATTCGTTCATCCTTCCAGGATTGCGAAAGATAATCACAAAATGGTGTTCCGGACAAAAACATGGCGACGGGGGTAAGATAAGCATATACTACGATAGTTTTCCCCCGTAACTAATCTGCACAGCTGAGCGCGTCCGACAGCTCCCACATGAATGGATTGAATTAATGAAAGAACCCGTAAAAAGATCAAGTGTTCCTATTAAAGACACGTGGGACCTTACAGCTATGTTCGAAACCGCAGATGACTGGGATAAAGCGTTGGAAAGCGCTGCCAGTTTACCGGAAAAACTTGCTGCCTGCAGGAGTAAAGCCACGCAGTCCCCGGAGAATCTCATTGAAGTTATCGAGGCCATGCTTGACGCCAATCGCAGTATGGAAAAGATTTTCACCTATGCCCATATGATTCATGATCAGGATCTTTCTGACCCGGTGGGCAATGAGATGAATCAGAAAGCAATGGATCTTCTGACAAGGCTTGCAACATCTTTGAGCTGGTTCAATCCTGCAGTACTTTCCATACCTGAGACAACCATGATCGGATGGATTAATGATACCCCTCTTTCAACGTACAGGGTATGGCTTGAAGACATTCTCCGGAACAGGCCCTACATTCTCTCAGCTGCCGAAGAAAGGATTATGGTTCTGGCCTCGGACGCAACCCGGGGGTTCACCGGAACATTCGGTAAGCTGAATAATGTTGAGATTCCAGCAAGACTGCCTGAGGTTTCAGATGAGACCGGTAAAAAGATCAAGCTCACACATGGCAATTTTGTCCTTTTTCTTCAAGGATCCAACCGTGAAGTAAGAAGAAATGCATTCAATGGTTTCTACAAAGAAATTCAGAGTAACACGCAAACCCTGGCTTCACTGCTGGACGGTCAGGTTAGAACAAACATCTTCCAGGCAAAGGCCAGAAATTACCCCTCGGCTCTGGAGGCTTCCCTGTTTAATGACAGAGTAAACAAGACGGTTTACCATGCACTTATCACTTCAGTCCATGACAGTCTTCCCGTTATGCACCGTTACTATCAACTGAAAAAAAGAGTAATGGGACTGGAGAAAATGCACCTGTACGATGTTTACACCCCCACTGTACACGATGTCGATGTGAAGTACACTGTAAGCCAGGGCGAGGAGATGACTCTGGAGGCGGTAAAGCCCCTTGGAAAGCTCTATGGAGACACCCTCCGTCAGGGTTTCAGCGACCGTTGGACAGACAAGTATGAGAACATTGGAAAACGAAGTGGTGCGTACTCCGGTGGATGCTACGACAGCCCTCCGTACATGCTTCTTAACTTCTCAGGTACCCTTGACTCTGTTTTTACCCTGGCTCATGAAGCAGGACACTCCATGCACAGCTGGTTCTCCCGGAAGAATCAACCTTACCACACATCCGACTACAGAATACTTGTGGCTGAAGTAGCCAGCATCACCAATGAAATGCTTCTGGCAAGTCATCTAAGAGGCAAAACTGAGGATCAGGATATCATCGCTTACCTGATAGACAGCCAGATAAATGATTTCAGAACGACTCTGTTCAGGCAGACCATGTTTGCTGAGTTTGAGATGCTGATCCACAGGCGGGTTGAACAGGGTGGATCACTCGCCACAGACTGGCTGAACAAAACTTATTTCGATCTTGTTAAGCTTTATCACGGTGATGCCTTCGAATACGATGAAGAAGATTCACTGATTGAAACAGAATGGGCCAGGATACCGCACTTCTACTACAATTTCTATGTGTACAAATATGCCACTGGCCTGGCATCTGCCGCCTCGATCAGCAGTAGAATTATCAATGAGGATGAAGGAGTTATTGAAGGCTATCTTAACTTCCTCTCCTCCGGCGGCTCAAAGCCACCCCTTGAGCTCCTGAAGAATGCAGGAGTTGACCTTGAGACCCCTGTACCGGTTGAGGATGCCATGAAGAAATTGGGTGGTCTTGTTGAAGATCTGGAGAAACTGCTTGACAAATAAACAGGGGCAACTGAGCCGGTATCTGGAACTTGCCTTTAATCAGGCCAGGGAACTTGTTTACATCAAAGACAGTGAATTGCGTTTCCTTGCCTGCAACTGGTCTTTTGCAGATTTCTTCGGCATGGATGCTCCGGAAAAAGCAGAGGGATTGTGCTCAGCGGATCTCATGCCTGCTCTTACAGCAGAAGAGGATACCCGGACTGACAAACTGGCAATGCAAAGCACCGTTACTCTGCGGGTTATTATCTCGTTCAACGAAGGCAATGATAAAATTCGTATTTTCAGCTGCCTGAAAGTACCTCTCATTGAACTGGATTCACCAATTGGCGTTTTCTGCATTATGCGTGACATCACCAACGAAGAAGACCAGATTGAGGAGTACCGCAGTCGCGAGGCAGTTAACTCTGCAATTATTCATAATGCTCCGGTGGGCATTTCAGTACGTGATTCGGTGGGAAACCTGCTCTCTTACAACAAAGCCTGGCAGAGGATATGGAATAGTTCTGATGAAAGCATTAAAGCCGACATGGAACATACGAGAACAGAACTCAAGCTGGATGATTCCGACTCTTACCTGTCTAATTGCGAGAAAAAGCTTCTCAAGGTGTACAAATCGGGTGGTGAATTTTTTGTTCCTGAAGTAAAAACAGACAAGAAAAGAGATGGTCTGGAAGTCTGGGTTTCACAGCATTTCTACGCCATAATGAACCCTGACAACTCTGTGCAGCGGGTAGTTGTTCTTACCGTTGATATCTCCGATCAGGTCTACAGCAGAAAAGCTTTGAAAACTACGCAGCAGAACTACAAGCAACTGTCGGAAACCATTCCTGTTGGTGTATTCCGGAGCGAGATAAGAGAAAACGGTCTGATCCTTTCAATGAATCCTGCCTTTAGAAGAATATTCGGAATCTCCGAAGAAAAAGGTCAGAATGTTAGAATCTCAGATATCCTGGCTGATCCTTCGGAAGAGAGTAACATTATCAAACTTCTGCAACTGAAGGGCAGAATTGATGATCGTGAGATAATTCTGAAGAAAGATAATGGCTCTAGATTCTGGGCATCATTTACAATAAGCACCCTCACGGAAGCTGCAGTTTCCATTGCAGAGGGCGTAGTTACCGACATCACCGGTAGAATGAATGCATTCAAACAACTTCAGAAAACCATAGATGGTGTTGTTCTTGCAATGAGCCGACTGGTTGATATGAAAGACCCCTACACTTCCGGACACCAGAAAAGAGTTGCCGATCTTGCCTGCGCAATCGGAGAGGAGCTGGGCATGAAATCCCATATGATTGATGGCCTCAAGATTGCCGGAATTCTCCATGATATCGGTAAAATGGCGGTACCAACTGAAATCCTCACAAAGCCTGGAGCAATCACAAGAAGCGAGATGCTTCTGCTGAGAGAGCATGCAGAAGATGGATATGACATACTGAAATCAATTGACTTCCCATGGCCCGTAGCAGACATTGTTCTGCAGCATCATGAGAGAATTGATGGCAGTGGGTATCCGTTGGGTATCAAAGGACCCGCAATCAGACTGGAAGCCAAGATACTGGCTGTGGCTGATGTTGTTGAAGCCATGGCCACGATGAGACCATACAGAGCAAGTCTTGGGCTGCACGAAGCTCTTCAGACCATCACAGCGGGTTCAGGAGTCTACTTTGACCGGCAGGTCGTCGAAGCCTGCATGAGACTCTTCATGGAAAAGAATTACCAGCTTCCCGAAGAAGATTCTCTCATTTCTTTCCGCCAGAATTAACGATTAACAGTAAGTCTGTTTATGGTTTCTTCCACTGAGGCTATGTCTACCTGTGTATCCAGACAGTCTCCGGCAGGTCTTGAGTTCTCTACGCCCGCAACAGGAACAGGATAGGCATCAAGCATTCCCTGACCAAGATCTCTGGGGCAGGCAACAGCCACAACCGCAAGCGGTCTCAGCTCTTTAATATGACGCCTTGCCAGTGTTCCACCTGTTGCTATAGCGATCTTCACACCGGTTCGGTCGGCCAGATCAAGCAGCGAGCCCACTGGACACCCGCCGCACCTGGTACAGTTATATGGGTTAAATGTTATTCTGCGATCACAGTCATGCCGCTGAAGACAGTGCGGTAGAAGAAGCAGTATTCTCTCTGCGGGAACTGATCCTCCGAGCTTCTGGAGTGTTTTGTTCGAGCCCAGCGCAATAACCATTTCCTCTGCAGCAAACCCTTCTCCGCCGAACATACCTGCCATGGGTTTGAGTACATGAAAGGAAAGAGCAAGAAACAAATTGGTTCTGAACAAGCCAAGAATGTTAACCAGCAAAACTGTTGCAAGAGGCCAGTACCACTGATGGGTTATCAGGAGAACAATTACACCCGGAAAAAGGGAAAAGGTTGTTAACCCAAGATGGTAATGGAACAAACTTCTATGATTCACCCAGAACAACACCCTTCTCAACCCGGTAGCCTCTCACGAATTCTTCAGCGCTCATTCTGCGTTTACCCTGAGGTTGCACTTCCAGAAGTCTGACGGAGCCGGTACCGCATCCTACAACAAGAGGAATGGTTTCAAGAATCTCTCCCGGTGAGCCATGAAGCATTGAGATTTCCGCGGAGTATATCTTCAGAATCTTTGAGCAGTTCATTGTTCTGGCTCCTGGAACAGGATTAAATGCAAGGATCATTCTTCGAACTTCTTCTGCGGAATTCAGCCATGGGATTACAGCTTCTTCAGGAGTTATCTTCTCCGCATAGCTTTCTGTTCCAGTTTGCGGAACTGGTTTCAGAATGCCCGCAGCGTAGTCTGCAAGAACTCCAGGAAGAGCTGCAGCAGCTACCTTAGACATGGCTTTCTCAAGCTCACCGGCCGTCTCGGTGCCGGTAATCCTCTGGCTGACTGTGCAGAGAATGTCGCCTGTGTCCCATCCTTCGTCGGTAACCATGAAACAGACACCTGTTGCTTCATCCCCTTCAAGGATGGTTCTGATTACAGGAGCAGCACCCCTGTGCCTGGGAAGAAGAGACGGATGAATGTTCACTACGCCCCGGGGAGCAATACCCAGGAACCACTCTGGCAGCCAGCCACCATAAGATGCGCTGACCATTACATCGGGTGAAATTTCTGCAAGTACATCCCTGATCTCTTTTAACTTCTCGGGTTGAAGAAGGCGAATTCCCAGTTCATCTGCAAGAACAGCCACTGGAGGTCTCGCAATTTTTCTGCCCCGTCCGGATCGGCTGTCCGGACGGGAGATAACCAGTGCAAGCTCAATATTTCCACAAGTGTGAAGTGCTTTTAAGGCAGGAAGAGCAAATACTGACGTTCCCAGGAAAATCAGTTTCAATACACTCGCCTGCCCTCTCTCATTTTCCTGAGTTTTCCCTTGAGAAGCTTCTTTTTAATGGGGCTCAGTTTATCCACAAAGAGAATCCCATCAAGATGGTCAACCTCGTGCAGTACCAGTCTGGCTGCAAGACCACCTAAATCAAGAGAAAAAGTGTTTCCCCGTACATCCGCAGCCTTGATTTTCACTCTGGATTTCCGTGAAAGCAACTCGTAAATTCCCGGGACACTCAAGCATCCCTCTTCTCTCTTTTCCATTTCGTCATAGGGATGAATTTCCGGATTGATGAACACCACATGTCCGTTCAGTTCATCCAGGTAATCTGGAGTGGCGATAAACAATCTTACAGATTCTCCCACCTGAGGAGCAGCAAGCCCAAGCCCCTCTGCAACTTCCAGAGTTCCTTCCATTGTTCTGACCAGAGTACTTATGTAGGGTGTATCATCAGGAAAGACCAGTGGTCTGCTTTTTTGCCTCAGTACAGGATCACCAATAATCCTCACGGATTTTAGCAGGTTTTGCATTTCGAAGACACTTCTTCCCCAAGAATAGTCAAAGCAGAGCGGTCAACATCAACCTTCACAGAGTCGGCAATCCTGATAGTAACAACATCACCTTTCATATTGGTTATTACACCGTGGATTCCGCCACTGGTTACAACATTGTTTCCCTTCTGCATGGATTCACGCATTTCCTTCATTTTCTTTGACTGCTTCTGCTGAGGTCTGATGATAAGGAAGTAGAAGATGCCAACCATGGCAACTATGGGAAGAAGACCCATAATTCCACCTGAACCCAGGCATCCAGCTGCAGAGGCTTCCCCGGTACCTCCAGCTGCATCCTGAGCCATGGCCGATGCTGCAAGAAGAACGGGGATTGTAAGAATCTTTCTGATTTTCATTTTTTACCTTTCCTTTTCGTATGAACCGGCGAGGGCACCAACAGTTCCAGTGACCGCGCCAAGTAAGATTACCAGAGTTATCCAGGACATGGGCATAAACCTGTGAGTCACAGCACTTGATAGCACTTTTGACAAAATTGCCGCCAGGGCAAGCCCGCCGGCAGAACCGGTCACACCCATAAATATTCCCTCAACAACAAAGGGAATTCTGATGAACCACCATGGTGCACCGACTGTTCTCATTATGTCAACTGTGAGCGATCTGCGCACAACCGACAGTCTTACCGTATAGAAAACAACTAGAGATATGCTTGAAACAAGAACAATACCCAGTAGAATTACCAGCCTTCTGATTGTGGTAACAGTCTTAAGCAGACCGGGAAGATAATCCTCTCCATACACTGCATCCTCCACCCCGGCAATAGCCCCGATCTGCCTGGAAAGTTCTGATATTCGTCCCTGGCTTATTGCTTCTGTCTCAAAAACGATCTGAAGAGACGCAGGAAGCCTGAAATCAGTTCCCATCACATCAAGAAGATCCGCTCTTCCGGGAAGATCCGCCCTGAACAATGCCTCCGCCTCCTGTGGAGAGACAAAATAGACAGATTTCACATCCTGCATGCTGCTGATGTGGTCGCCAATTAATCTACCCTCCGCCTGGGAGATACCTCTGTAAAGGAATACTTCCATTCCTACCAGGTTCTCTTCCCTGTCCATTATGCCCTGAAGATTCCAGGAGATTATCAGAAACGTGTTAAACACGATGAAGGCAAGGGCCACCATAAGCAATGTTACCAAACGGGCACCTGGTCTCGAATGAAGATTAAGTGAAATTTCCCGGAGAGCTGATTTGACAAGACTCATGAGTCGCTATCCAGTTCTGTCCACCTGTCTGCTCCACGGAGAACACCTTTGTCAAGAAAAAGGAAACGACCTTTTCCTGCTGGAACCTGCCTGGGATCATGTGTCGCCATAACCACTGTAGTTCCAGCTCTGTTGATTTCAAGAAGCAGCTCAACAACCTCCATGGAAACTTCAGGATCGAGGTTGCCAGTGGGCTCATCAGCAAGGAGTATAACGGGGTGTGCAACCATGGCTCTTGCTATGGCCACCCTCTGCTGCTCACCGCCGCTGAGTTCATGGGGAAATGCATTTCTTCTGTGGCTTAACCCCATTCTTGCAAGAAGAGAAATAACTCTTTTCTGCACTATTCTGTTTCCGGTTCCAGTGACCTGCAAAGGAAGCGCAACATTATCGAATACGGTTCTGGTGTGAAGAAGCCTGAAATCCTGAAACACTATACCTATCTTTCTTCTAAGCTGTGGAAGCTCTACCTTCCGTATCCTGTCGGACCGGAAACCACTTACATCAACAATGCCCGAATCAGGTCTGTCGCCCATCCAGATAAGTCTCAGTAGACTGGTCTTCCCTGCACCGCTGGCACCGGAAATGACAACAAATTCCCCCTGCCTGATTTCCATGTCGATTTTGTCCAGGGCCGGCCATCTGCCGTAGCTCAGCCGAACACCATTCATGGTTACAAGCAACCTGATTCCTCCCCGGAAATAACATCGTAAAGGGAACTTCTGTCTTTTCTGGACACATTCTTTGAAGTAGGAACTATGAGCACCTTAATAGTTGTTCTGCTTCCGTCGGGTTTAATAAGATTTATTACGGCGCCAGTCTCTACAGCGGAAGATGCCTTTGCCCGGACACCATTCAATTCAACTGCGCCAGCTCCAATTGCCTTTGAGGCAATAGATCGTGTTTTCAACAGTCCTGTGACTTTTAGAAACAGATCAATTCTCATTGGAAATTCACCACCACGGGAATATCAGACCTGAGAGATTCAATCATTCCTGAGTAGTAATTCTGCCAGTAAACTGATTGCAGCATGGAATTGAGTTCATCGCTGGAAAAAACTTCCCAGTCAATAATCTGATTATCGCTTGTCTTAAAAATAGCAACAGCCATATCCTGTTCCACAGCAACAGGCCGGGATATTTCACCGGGACTCAGATTGATAACAGTTTCCCTCATCTCGCCTTCCCAGGCGCCAACATTCACTGCTCCAAGATAGCCATCCACATTATCAGGATCAGGATCAAGGCTGAAGTCGTTAACTGCCTGAGCAAAATCCATTCCCGCTTCCAGATCGGCAACAAGTTCTTCTGCCTGCTGAATTCTAAGATCCAGATCTGACGGTGTAAGTTGAGCAATTATGATAATATGGCTGGCACGAACCCGTTCTTCATCACGGTCGGTAAGCTTAACAAGGTGAACACCGAAAGGTGTAAGAAAAGGACCGGCGATCTCACCTGGCTCAAGGGAATAAACAACTCCCTCAAAAGTAGCAGTCATGTCACCTCTGCTGAACCAGCCCAGATCTCCTCCGGTTGAAGCAGAGCCATCCTGTGAATACTCAGCCGCAGCAGCAGAGAATGTTGTCTCACCTGCCTCTATCGAAACTCTTACTTCAGACAGAAGAGCCTCGGCCTCCTGTGTGTCTCCCGGAAGAACAGGAAGGTATATCCAGCTGAGATTTGCCGGAGCAAGAACCTCCAGGACAATCTCCAGGTTTTCATTAATAAATGCCGCAGCATCAGATGGCATTGTGCTCATGGCTGTGCCTGCCTTGATACGCACATAATTCTCACTGGCAATGTTGTCGCCGACCATAGAGGAGTAGCTGTCTCTTAAGGCTGCCACAGTGGTTCCCATTGAGCCAAGATAATCCATAAATTCCTGTTCGGAATAAAAACTGCTTCTTATCTCATCCATGGCTTCATCAACTGCATCCTCAATTTGCTGACGATCTGGATAAAGGCCTTCACGCCTTGCAGCCTCAACAAGAAGTTTCTCTTCAATAATCTGCTCCATAGCCTGCTGATAAGAAGGGCTGGATGGTTCGATTTCATAAGCAGTATCCTGTTCGATACCGGATTCTATCAAAAGAGAAACCACATCGGAATGCAGGACCGGCTCTGATCCTACAACGGCAATCACCCTTTCAAGTGTCATAGGTGCTGAAACCAGAACAGCAACACAAAATACGATGTTTATCAATGGACTACCTCCGCGAATAATCTGTTTTCAGTAACAAGAAGCACGCTGTCAAGTGCGGCATCAATTCTCGAATTATACAGACCTTCAGCAGCACTCCTCATTACTCTCAGAGAATCTGTTACTGCCCGGGTCTCAGAAACCTTGAAGATATGCCACCCTATACTGGAAGGAACTACCTCACTGAGCCCCTCAAGAAGGGCAATTTCAATGGGAAGCCCCTGAAGCAGCATCTCTCCTCCTGTGATATAACCAATATCTCCACCAATTGCCGCTTTCTGACCAAGTGATGAATTCTGTGCCGTTATCTGAAAATTCTGACCCCATCCCAGACGTTTGTGCAGGGAATCGGCAATGGCACTGTCAGCAGCTATAATTTGAAAATAATGCCTTTCCAGAAGAAAAAGTTCAGGATTAGCCTGCATGTAAGTTCGTACTTCCACTTCTGTTGGCGAATCTATCGAACTGATAATATGCTCCACCATCAGGTCACGCAGATAAAGCTGCTCTGCCCGTTTCTGAACGAATCTGCTCATGGCAGGATTTTCAAGACCAGCGTCCTCTGCTGCGCAGGCAAGCAGTTGATCCTGAATCCAGTTGTCTACTGCACCTTCTCCTGCTCTGGTTGCGGCAACATCAGAGGTATAAAGAACATGACTACCGACGGAGGCCAGTATCTCCCTTCCGGAACCACCGGGTTCAGCATCCACAATGTTAAATGAACCATTTTCCGCTGTTCCCGCATACGAGATATGGATAAACAGGGTAACTCCCACAACAACGCCGGTGAGCAACCAAAGAACCAGAGGTATTGATTTTCCCATCCAGTATCCCCGTTCTGTTATATGTGATTCAGCAGTCGTTCAGGCCACGTATTAACGATATGCTTCACTCGCAGGTCCTCCAGCATGTCAACCAGCAGAATTTCCTGCCTGGCTGACAACAGCTCCATGGTTGCCAGTTCCATTGTCTGCTCAGCAGTAAGCGAACTGCTCAGCGGTGCTTTCTCCATGAGCTGAACTATGTGATATCCCATAGGAGTCTGAATAACTCCGGATATTTCGCCGGTGGAAAGCTGACACACTGCTTCCATGAAATCGGGAGAAGCCATGCCGCGGCTCATCCAGCCCAGATTGCCACCGGAGGAAGCACTGGGACCGACGGAGAACTGCGTTGCAAGTGTAGCGAAGGATTCACCGGAGTTCAGTCTGGAAAGCACAGAATACGCCAGAACCTCATCAGGCAGAAGTATGTGTCTGATGTTGTACTCAATGGTATATGTTTCTCCCCATACATCAAGATAATTTTCAACCTCCAGTCTGGACACTTCCACATCATCAAGAATATTTGTAATGTAGGCTTCAAGAACTATCTGATTTACCGTCTGTTCGATCAGAGCGGCAACATCAGACCGGGAAGCAATATTGCTTTCCTGGGCAGCGGTTAGAATGAGTTGCTCTCTTACCCAGGATTCAAGTATTTCAGCAGCAGCATCCTCTGTGGTTATTCCCAGGCTGGATATAGCCTCCGGCCCCCCCACCATTTCAACCAGATCTTCCCAGCTAAGCTCTCTGGAATTCACTGAAGCAAGTACATCTCCGGCAGCACTTCCACAAAGAAGGACAGCCAGTATTATCGGGTATACAAGTTTCATCATATCAGTTTCCCTTCCGTTTACTGTGTTCCACCCCAGAGGTCAATCTCAGTCACAGCAGCGGTGTCGATTGTTACCGAATACCTAGTGTAAAAGTCGTTCATGAGGCTATCAAACCTGGAAGAGAACATCGTGGAAGCAGCAAGCAGCTCTGCATGAGAATAAGCAACTTCCAGCGAAGCAATCTCCGGAGGAATAATTTCAACTACCTCGAACCATGCTGCAAGTTCCCCTTCGAGAAAAACTGGTCCTGAAAAAACTCCGGAATCAGCGGCAAAAATGGCAGGTCCGAGTACTGCGCCGAAGGCCTGCTCAACCTGATGAGGTGTGGAAATCATTGTTCCATCCTGATCAACAATAGTCTGACATGGAGGCAGTTCTTCAAAACTTGAAAATGTCTCGGAATCAAGAACTACTGAGCTGTCTGTATAACCAAGAAGAACAGAGCGTCTTTCGGGTACGAGGAACATCTCACTATTATCTTCAAACCATGCTGCAACACCGGCACTGTCAGGAATGCTGGCCTCAAGTACCCTGCTTCTTATAACACTTTCTGCTCTGGCAAAATCAAGGGCATTTTCCGGCAGAACCACCCCCTGCTCAATTGCAATTTCAGACAGGGAATACTTCTGTGCCAGGTGTTTGACATAGAACCAAAGTGTAACTTCGGTGGTAGTAATAAGCTGGGGAGGCGAGAATGCTGATATTTCATCCGGGGTATCCCCCGGAAAGTTTACAGAGTCACCCTTCTTCATTACATCTATAATATCTGCAACTGTAAGGGTATCACTGCTGAAAACAACCACTGGCTCCTGATTCCCGTCTCCAGCAGGAACAATAACTGTTCCACTCAAAATGCAGTTGTCGGCCAGGGCAGAGATTCCTTTGGAGAAAATAGTGGAATGTGCCTGAGCAGTGATAGCATTCATGAACCCAAGGCTGCCAACTCCGTCTTCCGGTACCCAATCTCCCTCAGCAAGATTCAGGAGACAAACACACCACTCACCGTACATGGGAAGCACATGGGCAGTTCCGGTATCCATTGTTACAAGCGGAACAAAAAATGAGGTTATTCTGTGAACAGGACCGCTGAAATTTCTGTAGCTCGACCCATCCGCCAGACTCCAGGGGGCTGACATTGACAGGACGGGAGCATCAAAGTTGCCACTGTTCCACATTTCGGCCATTTCTGATGCGGCTACTGAATCGTCAAGAAGAACCACACGGAGAGTAAACCCTGAATATCCGCACGAAGTTAAAGAATCGATATACCCTTGCTGATCAAAGGCAAATCCAATGCGATTGAACATTGAGTCAGCAAGCATGGAGATTCTGTAAAGGTCCTCCCAGCCCGCAGAGACTGTTCTGTCCTCTTCCCAGGCTGTGAGAAGAGATCTCTTCATCACTATACGGTTCATCAATTTCAGTCTGCCCCCCGGTTCAAGAACCGAGACCTGCATGTCTGCAGGGATGTTATTGAAAACAGCAAGAAAGTCTTCTGTCGTAATAGAAACTCCGCCTACCGAACCCAGGTCATCGGATCTGCCGCAGGATGAAGTCAGGAGAACAAGGATTGTGACCACGAAAAGAGCATAAAGAAACATGCGCATTGGTTCCACCTCTGCTTCTGCTATAATTAATGTATTAACGATCTCCAAAGTATTGGGCGAATATACGCAAAACCGCCAGCAATGCGGACATTCTCTCCTCAGGCAGATCATCTTTGAATTTTCTTGAAAGAACTACTCGCCCTGTTTTTTCCTCAAGTACTTTCCATTGATCTCCAACCATAGCTCTAACTTTCTGAACTCGAGGGGCACCACCGGGAAGAAATACAAGTCTGGCCATTGAGGAGGTAACAAGCACATCTTCAATATTTGCTCTCATGGTAAGGCAGTTTACTCGAGCCCTGTGCGCCACCCCCCTTACCGGCTTTGGAACTGATCCAAATCTGTCATTCACATAATCGAGCCACTGATCTACACCATCTTCCGTCTTCGAGCGCCACACCCACCGATAGAGATGAACCCTCTCTGCCGTGTCAGGCATGTACTCCTCGGGGATGAAAGCCTCTCCCGGAAGCTCGATACGTGCCTGCGGCCTGTCGATACCACCCTTTTCGCCCTTGAGCATACTGACTTCTCTGGAAAGAAGCTCTTCAAACATTGAATACCCCACAGACTCTACCTGACCACTCTGACCGGCACCCAGAAACTCTCCGGCACCACGGAGTTCAAGGTCACGCATGGCAATGTGCCACCCGCTTCCAAGCCGTGTATAACGCTGAATTGCTTCGAGCCTGTTTCTGCCTTCAGGTTTCAGCTTGCTCAGCCCTCCCGGAGTAATCATGTAGCAGTAGGCTCTGTGGTGACTCCTTCCCACCCGTCCGCGGAGCTGGTAGAGCTCAGCCAGACCGAAATTCTGAGCGTTATCAATGAACATTGTGTTAACCCTGGGCAGATCAATTCCAGATTCTATAATGCTGGTGCATAAGAGCATCTGATAGTTACCAGCCATGAAGGAGTGCATGACATCCTCAAGCTGCCGGGGGCTCATCCGGCCGTGGCCTACAATAATATCAATGTCCAGAAAGCTTTCCAGCCTGGTTTTTATCTTCTCAATCGTACTGATACGATTGTGTACGAAAAAGATCTGACCATCCCTCTCCAGCTCCCTGGCGACAGCTCTGGCAATGATATCGTGGTTGAAAGTTGTTATCTCGGTTTGAATTGGATATCGGTCACGGGGAGGAGTTGCAATGATAGATATTTCACGGAAACCTGAAAGAGCCATGTGAAGCGTTCTTGGAATGGGTGTAGCCGTCATTGTCAAAGTGTCAACGGTTGTTTTCATCTCCCGGAGATATTCCTTCTGCTTAACACCGAACCGCTGTTCCTCATCCACAATAAGAAGACCCAGATTGTTGAACCGGACATCCTTCTGAAGCAGCCTGTGGGTGCCGACAACTATGGAAACTTCCCCCAGCGACAGATCCGTCAGCGTTTTCTTCTGCTGACCCTTTGTCTGGAACCTGCTGAGAACCTCAACCCTCATTGGGAACTCTGCAAGTCTGTCACGAAATGTGTTGTAGTGCTGTTCTGCAAGAACTGTGGTTGGAGCAAGAATCGCGACCTGAACTCCTGCTTCTGCCGCTCTGAAAGCAGCGCGCAGAGCCACCTCTGTCTTCCCGTACCCCACATCTCCGCATATGAGTCTTTCCATAGGAGTGTTTTTTGAAAAGTCAGCCATCACAGCCTGAATAGCACTGGCCTGATCTGGAGTTTCCTCATAAGGAAAACTCTCCTCCATGGCCTTTGATAACTTGCAGGGAGGAGGGAAAGGCGTACGCTTTCTCACCGCTCTTTCCGCGTAGAGAATTGCAAGTCTTCCGGCAATTTCCTGTGCTTTCTTCTTTACCCTGGAAAGTCTTTTAGACCATGCAGTTCCACCTATTTTATCCAGCTGGGGGTTACCCCCGCCCGGTGTAAGATACTTCTGAACCTGACCAATCTGCTCAAGCGGGATGAGCAGCTTATCGCCATCCCGATAGACAACTTCAAGACAATCAACGTCTCCATCAGCCACCGAAAGTCGTTTCAGTCCGAGAAACTGACCAATGCCATAAGATTCATGAACGATGTAATTGCCTGGCTGCAGCTCTTCCCAGGATGCAAGGGTTTCTCCACCGCGAAATTTTCTTACTCTTTCAGGTCGCCTTCTGGTACTGAGCAGTCTTCTCTCGCAGAGAAATGCAATTCCGCCACCATCGTCAGTTCTTAAGACAAAACCATCAGAAATAGAGACCACTTCAAGCTCTGCATACTCAGCAATATCTTCAGGAAGGAGGTCTCTGAAAGAGCTCAATTCTGCATTCGTGTCGCAGGCTACCGCTATTCTGAAACCATTATCACGCCACTGCCGAATCTGCCGGAACATCTCGTCGTGGTGATCCATGAATCCTGTCTGCGGTTCAGTGGGCAGATAAACATCAACGCTTTCCGCAGGAACAAGGGTGTGTTCCAGAACGCGCTTACAGCCACTCATACTCTTTTCAATCTCTTCCCATGAAGCAAATGCTTCTGAAAATGCAAAGGGAAGATCCTTTGGGAAAGCAGATTTTCTTGCCTCTATTGTCTCCTCAATAACCAGGTTCAATCTCTGGGGCTCCACTAGAATAAGTGTCCCGATTTCAGCCAGATAGTCAAAAATTGTAGCAAAGTTCTCAAAGAAAAGCGGGAGATGATGTTCTATTCCGGGAAAATCACTGGCTCCGTACATAAATTCTTCAAGGGGGTGTTCATCCGGTACCCGATCAGCAGCAGCATTCCATTCTTCAGGGGTGAGAACAACTTCTCTGGCGGGAAGAATTGTTGCAGAACCAACCCGATTAATGGTTCTCTGCGAGTGCTGATCAAAAAGACGTACGGATTCAACCTCGTCGCCAAAGAACTCTATTCTGTACGGATTGTCTGTTCCGTAGGTTCCGATATCAATAATGCCGCCTCTTCTGGACCATCTTCCCTGCTCAAACACAGAAGCTTCCTTGATGTATCCTGCGGACAGCAACCAGCTTTCAAGCTGATCCGGGTCCAGTCGCATACCTCTGTAAACAGACAGTATTCTGAAGGAATCTGAAGGTGGCAGCCTTTTCACAAGAGCACGGGCCGGAACAACCACCAGAGTATCAGGCCTTGCGGAATGGAGACCTGCAAGACACTCGATCCTGTCAGCAATAACGCTCTGATGTGCTGCTTCACCTTGAAATGGCAGAGTCTCATAAGCTGGAAAGTACAGTACATCCCGTCCTGTGAATGATTTAATGTCATCTCGAATGGACTCGGCAGTTGTTACTGTAGGTGCCACCAGAATTGTAGGACCGGCCAGTCTGTGGGCAGAAACTACTGCCAGCGAAAGTGATGCCCCGCCGAGACCGCCCATTGTTGTTCTTGTTTTTTCCGAAAGACCGTCCAGCATTCCTGAAAAGATCGAATCCCAGAAAAACTCATCTATTATCCGTGATTTCACTGCCCGGGCTCCTCTGCCACGACCTCGGATTCTGTCTCTGTCTCTGTTTCAATCTCAACTTCAGGTGTCGGAAGATCTATCCCTGCAAGCATTGACCACTGTGCTTCAATCACAACCATTTCACTGAGGAATCTTTCCAGTTCATCTCCATCAAGAGGATCAGCCGGAGGCATTATCTCTGTGGCGGGGTTAACATAGGAACCATTCTTTTTCATCTCAAAGTGTACATGAGGGCCGGTGGAAAGTCCGGTAGAGCCCACGTAACCTATGATTTCACCCTGCCTTACATAACTTCCAACACTCTGACTGGCGGCATAACCGTTCATGTGACCGTATCCTGTTTCATAACCGTTGGCATGTCTGATGCGCACCATGTTACCATAACCGCCAAGCCAGCCGCGAACTGTAATTGTGCCATCTCCAACAGCGTAGATTTCCGTACCCATGGGTGAGGCATAATCGATCCCCCTGTGAGCCCTCGTGTATCCCAGAACAGGATGGAGCCGGGCACTGGAATAGCCTGAGCTGATCCGACCGAATGGAACCGGCATCTTCAGGAACATCGTTCTGAGAGACGCACCGTCACGGTGATAGTGATCAAGGATGATCTCCGCTGATTCAGCGCCATCGGGCCGGTGAAAGAAAGGAAATGCCTCTGCAATCCCTCCGTGGGCAAACAAGTACTTGGCAGCGAGAATTCTCCTGAAACCGGTCTCTCCGTCCATGGGATAGTGGTTCTCTTCAATCAGGATCCAGAATTTGTCTCCCACCTTTACATCGTAGTAAAAGTCGATGTCATAAACGAACAATCTGTCTGTCAGAGCCCGCTGTAATTCAGAGATATAACCTACTGCCCGGGACGAGTCTCTGCTGTTTATCAGAATACCGGATTCCGTCAGATCCGAAGGCAGTGCAGTGTCCCACAGAGCTGCCCATACTGTAGTTGAAACATCGCAGGAAATCGCTCTCTGGCGTATCCATCTTTCCTGAGGAACATATTCCCATACGGAGGGAGAACCGGCAGAAAAAAGTACCCTGTAGAAGCCTCTTCGGTTGCCCGGGTATGCCCGAAGTTCGGACAGCTCACCCCGACAGTACATTGCGGTAAGAGTGTCGCCCGTCTTCTGAACAGTCCATCCCAGACTGTCCATGAGTACTTCGCAGGTGGCCAGGTATTGACCGCCGGAGATACCCAGTTCGCGCACAGCACCACCAAGAAATTCCTCGCCAATGGTGGATGTACAGATGTCAACAGTGTCTGCCACTATCGTGAGCATTTCGATACGGCAGACCTCCAGAGCCTCGATATTCCGGTGAAATCCCCAGGGGCTGCCGGAATTTTCATCATTTGATCTTGTAAAAACCAGTGTAATCGCTGCTGCAGCCATGATCAAAGCTGCAGCAGCCCAATTTCTTCTGTGTCGAAGCAATTTTCCTCCGCTGAACCGGTCAGATGCCGTCTGAATAGAGTCTGTCGCCGAAATCACCAAGCCCTGGCCTTATGTACCAGTTTGAATCAAGCTCTCTGTCAACACAAACTGTGATTACCGTTAAATTGTCAAATGCCCCAAGCCTTGCAATTCCCTCTGGAGCGGCAACAACAGAGACAAGAATAACCTCTGATACTTTCTTTTTGAACAGGTACTCAAGAACAGCAGCCGCAGTTCCACCTGTAGCAAGCATTGGATCAAGAACTATAACCTTTTTACCTGCCACATTGGGTATGGATGAATAATGCCACACAGGTTCTGCGGTGGTCTCATTCCTGCTCATACCAATAAAGGCAACCTGAGAATCCGGCAGCAGATCCTGAAACGCATCCAGCATCCCCAGCCCTGCCCGAAGAATTGGCACGATAAGAGGGGGATCAATAAGCACCTCGCCCAGAGTATTTTCAAGTGGAGTTTCTACTTCCGCAGGAATAGTAGGAAGATCACGAGTTGCTTCAACTGCCAGGAGGTAGGCCAGTCGGCTGGTGTAAGCCCTGAATTGGACAGGAGGCAGGTCTTTCCTTCTCATTCGCGTAACAAAGTCTCTGGCTACAGGATGCTCGAATTCTATCATTTCCATAAAGTTGGTTCCCTTTCTGCTGTTTGTTGACAAAATACAGAAAAAAATGTAAACTCGCCAGATGTGTTCACAAAACCCGGAAGGAGCGGACAATGGAAATACTCCAGAGTCTGATTGACAGAAGTCTTGTTTACCAGATGACCAATGAGGAAAAATTGAATGAACTCCTTTGTACTGGTTCACTCTCCTTTTATATAGGTTTTGATGCAACCGCCGGCAGCCTTCATCTGGGACACCTGGTTCCGCTGATGATAGCCAGCCATCTGCAGAAAGCCGGGCATAAGCCTCACATACTCATTGGCGGTGCCACTGCTCTTGTGGGTGATCCCTCAGGCAGATCAACCGAACGCTCCCTTGAAAGCAGAGAAACCATTAACAACTGGGCAGTTGAACTGAAAAACCAGATGACGAGGTTCCTTGATTTCAGTGAAGAAAGCACCAGCGGAGCTCTTCTTCTCAACAATGCCGACTGGCTCAACAAGCTTAACTACATCAGTTTTCTCAGAGATATCGGGAAGCATTTCAGCGTTAACAGAATGCTTACCGCTGAGAGTGTGAAACAGCGACTGGAAACTGGTCTGTCATTCCTGGAGTTTAACTACATGCTGCTGCAGTCCTACGATTTTCTTCATCTCTTCAGAGAGCTGAACTGTATTCTCCAGGTGGGGGGGGCTGATCAGTGGGGCAACATCGTAGCAGGCATTGACCTTATCCGCAGGAAGGAATCAGCCGAGGTGTATGGTTTCACCTGCCCCCTTGTTACCACTTCCACCGGAGAAAAGATGAGCAAGAGCCAGCCCGGAGGGGCAATATGGCTGGATCCGAACCTTACATCACCCTACCAGTACTACCAGTTCTGGATCAACGTTGACGACAGGGATGCAACCTACTTCATGAAGCTCTACACCTTCCTTCCAATCAACGAGATTGCAGAATATGAGAAACTCACCGGGGCAGACACAAGAAAAACCAAGGAAAAGCTCGCCTTCGAGGCAACCGCCATAGCTCACGGAAGAGACGAAGCTGAAAAGGCACAGAATGCCGCAAAGGCTCTTTTCGCGGGAAAAGGCAACCAGCAGAACGTACCTTCCACGGATATTCCCCTCTCCCGTATAACAGACGGAATCTCAGCCATCGATCTCTTCACTGAAACAGGCCTCTGCCCCAGCCGCGGCGAAGTTAAAAGACTGGGTAAACAGGGTGGACTTTACATTCAGGGCGAAAGGGTAACTTCTCCGGAGAACAGAATCACCATGGAGATGCTTGAAGACAACTCTCTTCTTCTTAGAGCGGGAAAGAAGCGATATCACCGGATTACCTTCATTTAGTTCGCTTCTGCATTATGTAGCATATCTGATTGGCTATCTGGCTCTCCGCCAGGCATTCTCCGCTGGCTCCTCGATACGGCTCCAGACTTCTTCGGGCGAGCCATCACCGTCTATTACGGTCATTTTGCCCTGCTTCCTGTAGTACTCAACTACCGGCAGACATATCTTTTCATGCTGCTCCAGACGGTGAACAATGGTAGAGGTTTCCATGTCGTAATTCATTCGTCTTTCGGTTTTGCCCCGGGCATCCAATCGCTTGACAAGTTCAAGAGCGGGACACTGAATATCAAGTGTAAATGACACAGAGGAATTGATCTTACGGAGGAGCCCATCAAGGATATAGGCCTGCACCAGGGTTCGGGGAAAACCTTTGAAAATAAATCCGTTGGCCTCCGGATTCCGTTGAATATGCTTTTCAATAAGTTTGATCACGATCTCATCAGGCACAAGGTCACCCTTGTCGCAAAGCGTCCGAACAGCCTGCCCAATCCCGGTAGACTTTTTGATCTCCTCCTTGAGCATCTCCCCTGTTGACAGATAAACCAGATTGTACTTGCTTGCCAGCTTGCGAGCCTGGGTACCTCGGCCTGCACCGGGATAGCCAAGCAGCACAACATTAAACAGGACTTTGCGCAGTTCCTTGTCGATTATCTCTTCCAGTTTCCTGTTGATTTCCTTCACGGAACCAACACCCTCCACCTGGAAGAAAAGCCCCTGGTCTTTGTAGAACCTGGCAACGGGAGCTGTCTTTTCCTGATACTCTTTAAGACGGTTCTTTATAACGAGTTCCGTATCGTCGCTGCGGCCTGAGGTTTTCGCACGATTAAGAAGACGCTTGAGAGACTCCTCCGGGGATACATCCAGAAAGAGCAGACAAGTCAAAGAGGTGTGCATCTTCAAAAGCAGACCTTCCAGAATGTATGCCTGCACGAAAGTTCTTGGAAAACCGTCAAAAAGAAAGCCCGGTGCATCGGGATTTGATGTAATTTTCTTTTCAATTATCTGAACGATTATTTCATCGGATACAAGCCCGCCAGCCTCAATAATGGATCTTGCCGCAAGCCCGAGTTCCGTACCGCTTCTGATCTCCTCACGGAGGATATCGCCTGTTGAGATGTATACAAGATTGTGTTTCTTCATTAACAATTCCGACTGCGTACCCTTGCCGGCTCCAGGCGCTCCGAACAACGCAATATTCAGCATGGAACTTTCCTCTCTGTGTTCCTGTCAGCAGTTTTTTTCACTGCTTTTTCTCTAATTGCCTGAGTTTTCTTCTGTTTTCCACAACAGAACACTCCAATTCAGTAGACAGCGACACCCAGTTTGTTGCTATCGTAGCCCGCTGTTCTAGTACTCTGTCAAGCAATAGCTGTCGCATTCTGCTAGCTCTTCGTGCTATCGCTCGGGACGCCCCTGTCAGTTAGGGTCGAGTTACTCTTCAGAGCCCCAGCGGCGTTACTGGTTCGATTACATAGCGGTGCTATGCGCAATAAACCAGTGCCTTGCTGGAAAGCAGCATAGCCAGCAACCGAATGCGTCCCAAACGTTAGT
>JAGLOJ010000065.1 GCA_023139045.1 Candidatus Sabulitectum sp. | reverse complement strand
TCAACATCATCAGGCCGAACGGCCATTTGGTATTAGATGTAGAAGAAGAACTAGAACTAGAATCAGAATCAGATGATTGCAAAGGCTTTGCAAGTTGCTTTGCAATTGCATTGCTATTTGCTTTGCGACTTTCAACAGATTTGGATTGTGCAGAAACCCTTTTATCATAAGCTTTTTTAGCAATTAAAAGTTCTTTATCTAACCTTTTGTGAACACCATCTATAAAATATTTATCTCGTACAAATAACACATCAGACTGAGCTGTTGATGTCATTGCTTTGCATACCAGGAATAGTTCTTCATCTACTTTTGGTATACATCCAGATTTCCAATATTCAAGAATCAGCAGGAAATAAGCTCCATGCCTTTGTGTGTTTAATGTGCCGGTGTCAGAAATGTAATCTCCAACCCATAGCTTCATAAATGCAGTGTGATTAGCCATGTCAAGCTTCGTTAAAAATGAATGCGTTTTGATTTAGACATTTATACAGCTCTCGCTCTAGTCTTACTTTGTCAGCGAAAGCATTCAGGCGATGCTGCCTGTCGCCTTCTTCCTCTGTGTCTAATAACTCTGCAAGCTCACGCGCCTTTGCTTTCTGGCTGGTATATAAGTACTTGTCAAAAATACCCTTCAATTCAACTGCTAAATCTATAGGGCACGATGTATCTAATTCTTCATCGCAAGTAAATGAATAATTCTTTCCACTGGGAACATTATAGAAAGAATAGCACCACTGCTTTTCATGTGGATTTGCAAAGTTATAACTGCCGTAATTGGCATGCACTCTGATGGGTTTATCGTCTTGAGGTCTTGCGCCACCACTTATAGATCGCCCCCCACAGTCGGGGCAATTTACTAGATAGCTACCAAATGACCTAGATGCATCATATTTACATTTTGTGCAGTGCTCGGTTATTGGTGGTTGGATTGTAATGGAAATTGGTTCCATGTTGCCTCCTGAATCTTATTTTCCTGAAAGCGCCGAGGGAGCTTATCCCCCCGGCATGTTCGATTCAGGAACGGGTGTAACTTTACGCATTAAAGCTCTATTTTGCAAGGCTGGCTCTTTTGCGTGTGGTTTTCACTCTTTCTTATCCCTCATCTTAGCAGTAAGCACAGCACACTTAGCTGCCGTTTCCGATTTAGATTGAAACAGGAAGCCAATATAATCCTCAAGCCAATCTATTGATTCACGCGATAGCTCATCATTAAGAAATCGCTTATCAAAAAGCAGAGTAATCAAATCTTTCGCCTCGCGTTTATAATATCCTTCTACTTCTATATCACTCATCAGTCACTCCTATTTCCCCCAAGTCTTTTGCGTATGCCCAACATCGTCAAAACACGCCGTATGGCTGCCGCCATGCCCTTTTTCTCTGGTGCAGTAGCCCGAACCTTTCGGATTCTTGGCAAGGCAAGTCTTGCCGCCTTCCTGTTCCACCCAGCTACATAGTGGGCAATCGTTGTCTGTAGTCATGCGGCGTACATTAGGCAGTAAACATTAACGTAGCATGAAGCCAGTAATGCAGCATGGCAGAGATACATTAACGTTCTTTAATTTTCGCATAATGTTCATTTAATGATTGGGCTGTAATGTTCGCTGTGTCGGAGGGCTTGTGCGACGATGAGTTATCAAGCGGATATGGCAAAAACTAAATCTGGAGATTATTATGTATAAATCTAAGAAGGATCGGCAGAAAGAAGCACAAGTCAGGCAGGACGCACACAACCGATTAACACCACTGCAAAAGATCAACAAGCTTGATAGTAAATTTGGTATCGGTATCGGCGCGAAAAAAGAAAGAGCAAAGTTACAGGCTGAGTTATAATATGAGCAGCAACATTACGTTTCAAGAAAACCGGCCTTTTGGTGAGGTTGTATTGATAAAGGATTTGCCGCCTGAATATGATTGTGTTCAGCTATATGGACACAAAAACAGTGTTGGCAGAGAGATGAAGCCTATTGGAAGCATTAAGCTTCGCCATCAGATTTACATACATGATCTGGAAAAGCTTTATGCTGACGGCTGGAGAGAGTTTACCATTTACCCAATGAATGCCCAATTAAGAGGCCGCATACCCAATGCAATGTTCAAGGCAGATGACAATGGATAAACTATCTGACGCAGAATTATCATTAGCAGTGGCGAGGATTATGGTTCCTGACTTCAACTGGAAAATATCTCTGGGTGAAGCGGTGGCTCCAGAACATGAAATATCAGGGCGTGAAATCTATCGCCTGTCATTCGACTGCACAACAGACGATGCCTTGGGGAAGATGTGTGTTTGGCTGGCTTTGGAACAAACAAGAGTAAGATATGTGGATGATCCAATTAGAGAGTTTGCATGGCGAATAGAGGGATTGCTTGCATCAGGCAGCCCTCACCGCGCAATAGCAGAAGCAATAGTGGAGGCTAGCAATGGATAAACAACAGGCCAACATGAACGCAGCCAGAGTGGCCGGATACACGCCGAGACTCATAAGCGGCGCAGTGTTCACCGGCAACCCATACGATAAGGCGCAGAATGCCAAGGCGTTTGATATTTTCGCTACTACTGAGTGGCATGAAGCAATTCTAGCTGTGCTTTGTGCCCATCATAGTGCCATGCTTTGGATAGATGAGGAAAATAAAAACTGGTGCATCCAATTAGAAAACAGCGAAATCTATACAGGTGTAAGACTTGCTGATGCGCTTGCGTCAGTATGTGCAGAGGCAGTTGAAGGAATGGAGGAATCATGAGTGAGTTTAAGGTTGGAGATGAAGTTGAAGCAGTAGCTATTGGATGCGAAGAAGACCCTTTAATCATCGGTCAAAAATACATCGTAGAATATGTATGGGGCAAAGGCGACCTTACTTGCGGTGTGGAAGGGAATGGAGCCGTGCAAAAAGACAGCAGCTTCAAGCTCGTCACCCCAAAGTATAGGCATGGTGATGTGTATGAGTGGCATAGTGGCGGATTAGCAGTCATAACAGAAGGTGGAGGGGCATGGACTGTAGCAACAGCGGTATTTCAAAGTGCGCTTAAGGCGGCAAGAGAAAATGACCAAAGCTGCACCTATGATCCAGATAAAGCCTGCGGTAAATTCCTATACAACGTATTCGACAAAGAGAGCGCAACTCCTGATTGCGAAGAAGATATAGTAGCAGAGTTAGACTCTCTGCTTCAAGAGTTTGATGAAGAAGATAACAAAAAGGAGGCTATTATGCCATTAACAATTATCAAAACTACAACTACAGAACTACCGTCTGGAGAGCCAAAGATTGAGCATAAGGTGAACGGACAGCACTTTGAAAATATCAGTGATGCTGATGCGGTAAATCTAATCCGTGAAGCCAATGCTGAAATCAAAGCCCTACGTACAGATGCCAATGACTCAGATTGCAAGCGTATCGCTAAAGATGCAGATGATCTGGCGGCAAAGCGCAACGTAATTGTTAGCCTACTGGATGATCGTGAATAGATTAACCGGATACCAACTAAACGCCATGATCCGCGAGGGCAGGCGCAGGCCGCTCAATTACAGGTTTCCAATTAAAGTGATGGTGTGGGGTCTATTCTGCATGGCTGTGTTTGTGTGGAGTGATGAACTGGTGGTGTTTATTAAAACGCTTTAATCTTGGCTTCATGTTCGCTTCATAGTCACCCAGTACACTACGCATATCAACCGCTTGGAGGCGACATGGAAACGATAAAACTACACTCAACCGATGAAATCACAATGGCAATTACTGCGGCGGTTCTTTTGGTCTGCTGCTTGTATGGAGCTTGGAGGTTCTGGAAGTGAGCGGAGAAATGGACGCACAAGAAATAGCAGAAGCCAACCAAGAGTGGAATAAGCCTCTGGAAATGCAAGATTGGTTAACCACTAAGCAGGCAAAGGAAACGCTGATGGATTCATATTTTGACACATCAGAGGCACTGCAGAAAGAACTGAAAGATGTTCCGCTTGAGTCTGTATGCAAACCATTCACCGAAATTGAACGCCGGGCACGGCTGGAAAGGCAAGCATATTTGCAGATTGACTGTGCTGTTGCTGATGCCTATGCAGAATATTTGGAAATGCATCCTTCTAAGATTGGACACCTGACAGAAACTTTCAGCCGTATTTATGGCGAGGATGGATTATGAGTGAACAATTAAGTAACTGCTGTGGCACACCTCCAGGCGAATGTTCGGATATTGGTATATGCCCATCCTGCCATGAGCATTGTGAGTGGATAATTGAATGTGATGAATGCGAAGGCAAAGGTTTTAAAAACAACACACAATGCAGCAAGTGTGATGGATCAGGTGAAATGGAGGAAGAATCATGAGCGTAAATGAAGATAAAGTGAAAGAGGCGATTGAGAGGCTTGCGACCTTTGTTGCTGAGGATGGAAGGTGCAGCCTTGCAACGTGTGCGCTGATTAACTTACGCGAAGCCATAGCCCCTGAACAGCCAGAGATTCCAGAGGGATGCCCTGTGATTATCACTTACGATGATGGGTATAAAATTTATGGTCACATGGATGACCCTTCATGCAGCGGCGCGGCATCTATTGAAATCGACTACCAGCGCAAAGGGCATGTTATTCCTTGGTATGGTGGTAAGTGTCCTGTTGATGAAGGTGTAAGGATTGAGGTTTTCAGGCGTGATAGAAAGCATACAGCGAATGGGGAACTTATATGTTGGAGACATGCAAACAGAGGCAGTGATGTGGTTGCCTATGTAATCTGGCCTGAGTGGGTGAAGTCGTGAGTGTTAAAACAATCAACATTTCACCTTGGGACTTGGAGTTTAAATTAAAGCCTGGATCAACCAATAAATTCCAGCTTATTTTTCATGGTTGCCCACCAACAGGAAAAACACATTATAAAATTGTTATCCACCTTGATATTTGGTGGGCTACATACATGGGTGAAATAGTAATTAATGCCATAAAGGGATTAAAAAGTCGCATGGATGAGTCAATCAGGGAAGTGCAAACCAAATTCAAATTGTAGGAGTATTTATGACCATTAAACCCACATCAATGATGGCCTTCATTGGCATAAATGATGACGGCACAGCCAAAAACTTGCGCGGTCAGGTTTACAGAGCTATTTCAGATCACCCGAACCAGACCAGAAAAGAGTTGTCACATATTACTGGCATATCAATCAACTCTCTCTGTGGCCGGATACATGAACTGCTAACCGGTGGCGCAGTCTATGAAAGCTCACCACGCCGATGCGCTGCTACAGGCAGGCAGGCTGCACCATTATCAATCATGGTGGTAGGCAAGCAGAACACCACACAAGTTAAAAGACGGCCACGCATTAAGGTGCTGGAGGCTCAGTTGGCAATAGCTACTGATGCTCTAACCAAGATCGCTAGTGCAGATGGAACATTTGCCAATCAAGCTAATTGGAGAATTGCAAAAGATGCACTGAATAAAATAAACCAGGAGAAATAAATGAGTGATAAAAAAGATGTAAAAACAGGTGCAGTTAACGCAGAAGTTGTGAAGCCCGAAACAGGGGTAAAAGAATCGGAGCAAACAGCACTACAGCAAACCGGCAGCATGGTTGATATGATTCAGGCTGTTGCCATTAACCCTGATGTTTCGGTTGATAAAATGGAACGGATCATGGCAATGCAAGAGCGCATCCTTGACCGGCAGGCAAAACAAGAGTTTGCAAGCGCAATGATGTCTGTCCAGCGCGATATAGCACCCATAAAAAAGAGGCTCAGGAATGATCATACAGACAGCAGTTATGCAAATCTTGATGCTGTAAATAGGGCTGTAACGCCTATCTATACAGTGAATGGATTTTCTCTTACGTTCGGGTCAACTGATTCACCAATTCCTGAATGTATAAGGGTTATCTGCGATGTGTTCCACACTGGAGGTTATGAAAAGCAATACACCTATGATAGCCCGATTGATAACATGGGGGCCAAAGGCAGTCCAACCAAGACAAGGGCGCACGGCAGCGGAAGTGCTATCTCATACGGGAGGCGTTATCTGGTAGCAATGATTTTCAACCTGACTCTTACCGATGAGGATGACGATGGTAATGCGGCCACTCAGATGGATGTGGAAGTCAAAAAAATAACAGAGCAGCAAGGCTTAAAGCTCGAAGGCTTGCTGGATGAAAATTCAGTTTCTAAAAAAGCTTTCTTGAAACATGGTAATATCAAAAGTGTTTATGATTTGCCAGCGGCTCAATTAACCGGCGCAATTAAATGGATTAAGGATCAAGGGGCAAGTGATGAGTAAAGTATTTGAGCCAGGCCGCTATCAGGATGTTCCAGAGGATGTTTACCATCAATCTGCCGGTATATCAAAATCAATGCTTTCTAAAATGGATTGCCCTGTAAAATTACTTGCACCACCAAAGCCACCAACACCAGCTATGATTGTAGGGTCGGCAGTTCACCATGCAATTTTAGAGCCTGACAAGTTCAACAAGTTGTATGCAAAACCACTGCAACTGCCAACAGATATACAGGTTGTTGATACTGTTGCAGAAATGAAAGACATCCTGAAACAGATGGGAATTAAAGCGACAGGGGCAAAAGCTGCTTTGATGGATACATTAAAAGCAGCAGATGGAAGCCTTATATTTTTAAGTGACTTGAAAGCAGAACAAGAAAGCGCAAATATAGGAAAAATTGTTATCACGGATGAGGCTTATGATAAAGCACTCAGAATGCGCGACAGTGTTCATTCTCACCCACAAGCAAGCGAACTGTTGGGAATGTGCAAGCACTTTGAGGAATCACACTACTGGATTGACGAGCGAACAGGTGAATTATGCAAGGCGCGGACTGATGCGTTCGCATCCGATAACTGCATTATTGATTTGAAAAAGGTTGCAAATGCATCTCCTTGGGGTTTTTCAAAGGCATTATGGGATTACAAATATCACTGGCAAGATGCTTGGTATTCTCGCGGCACAAAGGCTGATAATTTCTTTTTCATCTGTGTAGAGGATGACGGCCCATCATTTGTAACTGAGGTTTATTGCTTAACTGAACGTGATAAATGCCAAGGCCAGCGTGAAGTGGATGCCGCATTGGATAAATATATGGTATGCCGTGATCTGGATGATTGGCCGTCATATAATGACAATGACCGGATTAATATGATTGAGCTTCCAAGGTATGCACAAGTCGGAGGTATTACCGGCGCATACTATGAAGAAAAAGAAAAAAGCAACAGCAATTTTTAAAGTTTGTGGCCTGCGTGTCGAAAGCGTAATGGCGGTTCGGGGTTATTTGGTTCCCTCATTAAATCCTTGCACGGGTAAGAGCGTCAGTGTGCCAGGCCACATTAAATTTTAAACCACAAGGAGTTTCCATGAAGATATTTCTTTCACTGATTTTGTTGCTTACACTGTCAGCTTGCCAGCCAACCTATATTCACGACAGCAGCACCGGCTGCATATATGAGGAGGGCACATGGCGCATAGAAGATAAAACTTCTGGAATATGCGCTCAGTGGGATCGTTTTGGCTGGCTGTTTGAAGGCGAGGAGGTAATTCACAAATGAATATGAGAAAATCTTTTGAAGCCCAATTTTTAGATAGTGAAAGTGCATTGCTTGAACGCAAAGGCGAAGGCTATCGTATATGGGAAACTGCAATTGCATGGAAGCATTACCAGGCAGCATGGAAAGAATGCGCCGCATTGAATGTATCGGATAGTGTGGAGCCTAGATGCTCCAATGAAGACGAGCAGAAGATAGTCAGTGATTTGCTGGATGAGTATTTTGAGTCTGTATGCAATAAGCCAGATGAGTATTTCTGCGTGTATGCGCCGAGAGGTAAGGAGTGAATATGAGTTTACGGAAGGCGTTTGAGAAAGCATGGACTGAGGTGTATCAATCAGATGGCTCGAAAGATCTGCCTATATTACTGTTGGATGGTGATAGATATGTGAACAATGAGACAAATCATGCGCTCACGCTCTTTGAAGCAGGCTACCAAGCCGCATTGAATGAGCCTGAGTGGATTAGTGTGGATGCTCGAAGGTATAAATATGTGCGAACGCTTAACGTCCAGCAATTTGGCTTATTGTATCAGCGCAACATATCAGATGAGGGGAGTTTTGATAGCTTGGTTGATGCTGCCATCACCTTGCGGGAACGTACCTCACCACCGGAGCCATGTAAAGATGTTGAATCTGGAAAAGAATAATGTATAGTGCAGTTATCTCTGGCGAGATACGGGGCGGTGTCATGGCCGCCCCAAGCCGGAGAAATTACTCGCCGGAGGCTCTTATGCCAGAACTCACACAAGAAAAGCTCAAAGAACTACTCAACTATGATCCCAATACTGGAATTTTCACATGGAAGGTTGATCGTCGACCTGCTGTAAAGACTGGCGATATTGCTGGAACTATTACGTCATATGGGTATAGACAAATATGTGTCAATTACAACTTAATTTTCGCCCACAGGCTCGCCTTCCTTTTTATGACTGGAGCATACCCATCAGGAGAGACAGATCATATTAATCACATAAGTGATGATAATAGGTGGTGCAATCTGCGTGAGGTGACTTCCACAGATAATAATAAAAATAAGCCATTGTTTTGCACGAACACAAGTGGATTTACTGGTGTTTTTTGGCACTCACGCGACGAGAAATGGGTAGCTAAAATCACTGTAGATGGCAAGCGAATCAACTTAGGAAGCTTTAATCAGAAAAAATCTGCCATTGAGGCTCGAAAGCGAGCAAATATTAAATACGGATTTCACCAAAATCATGGAATTGGAGTTAAATCATGAGTGACTTTGAAACACATCCAGCAGGAACCGTAGCTGAGTTACAGGCAGAGAATGATGCTTTGAAGGCTGAGTTGTCACACTGGAAAGCTAATCATGCTGATATGGTTGCACGGTGCGCGATGCTTCGTGAGCGACCTGATTTGCCTGCTGATAGAATCCCACAAGCAGACCGCTATCGGAAAGAGATTGAGGAGTTAAGGCTGCACATAGCTATAGCATGGGGATCGAAAGGACAGAATGCTACTGCTGATATTCTCGCCGCCCATGACGCAGCTATTGAGAAGCGTGTAATAGGGGATAATATATCCGTTTTATATTCAGTTGATTTATCTGGCCTTTGTAATGGCTCAGATGAAACAAGGGATGCTTTAATCGAAGTACTTAGAGCAAAGGCAGAAGGAGTTGGATCATGAGCATACTGATTAAAGCATACATCATATTCTTTCTGCTTTGCGTTGTGGCTGTGGCTGTGTCAGAGCCTAGCTATCAGGCGTTACACCTTAAGCATGTGGCGGTTTGGCCGTGAGTGTTCAAACAAGAAAGCCTACTCATAAATGCGATGTATGTGGCAAAATCGATTTCTTTACTTCTGATTGGTCGCGCTACTCATCTATCATGCATGACGAAACATGCCCCGATGAAATGCCGGAAGCATGCAGTGAAGCATGCAAGGCAATCCTTATGGCAAAGCTTGATAGCGGAGAATGGAAGATACCTTTACTCAGCAGGATTCATGCTTATGGCTGTGATGTTAAAACGCCGCGCAAAGGGTATTGATGTTTCCAGAAGGAGGAAGTAAATGAGTGAAGTGTTTGAGATAGTCGAAGGGAGGCCAGCATTGACAGACCTTTATGGCGGCGCAATTTTAATGGATGACGAACTATGGTATCCGTTTAGATACTTTGCCAATGGCAACATTGATGTGTGTGATGATGATGAATACGCATTCGTGAAACCATCATCAGCATTCGAGATTGCCAAATATGTGTTTTCATAGTGGAGGTAAGCAATGACTAAACTACTTGATGCGAACATGAAGGCGTATTATTTAATTGGAGGAATAAAATGTTAGCATTTTCAATATGGATAGTGAGCGTTATTATTGGAACAGCTGTACTCAGCAAGCACAACTGCGGAGGGACAGGATTTCTGCTTGGCTTTCTGCTTGGGCCATTAGGTGCCATAATCGCAATGGTTATCAGTGGCAGCAAAACAAACACCCTGCGCGACCTGCAGCACAATGAAATGATCCACGCACTGAACAACCCCGGACAAGGCCCAATGAAAGAATCGTGCTCAAAAAGTGAATCCAAAGGAGGGCTTCATTTACTTTTATTCGTATTGGTTCTTAGCATTATCTTCATGCTTGTTATGGCTTTCAGATGAAGTCACAAAGGGTTAATCAACGCACCAGGATACCCGCTTTCCACCATGATATTCACGGGCAAATCCATTAGTCAGCATATAGTTTCCGGCATGAATGTTATTCAGTGTATAAACGTCTGCCAACACTCTTCCGGCAAACTTTCCAAGCACAACGTTTACAATGCGCACACGCGCACCAAGCAGCGCACGAATGGCCATCGTTGCCTCAGATGCTAAAAGCTTCTCACAAGTTGATTTAGTGCGGCTCTCTGGCGTGTCTATCCCTTTAATTCGTACTGAAACTCGCTGAGTTAATCCTGGCCATAGTTCAATGCTTACTTTTATTGTATCACCGTCATAAACGGATTTAACTTCTGCCATATACTCATTGGCATGTGCAGTTAGACTGAGGAACAGCACAACAGCTGCGCATGAAAGCTTGAATATCACTATTGATTAAAAACCAAATGAAACACAATGCCAGCAATGACGGTGGTTAGCATGCCTCCAATGACGGCACGCTGTTTCAACACCTGGCGAATCCTTACAATTTCCTCGCCGGTTAATGGTTCAATTTCAGCCATCATTTGAACCATGTTTATTCTTTGAGTGCTTTCCAAATTCCCTTGCGCCCGTATAACCAAGGTATCCAGCCCCAAATAACGTCCACATGCTTTCAGGAATAGCTGCCAACCAGCTTTGCATGCCTGTTGTTACTGCCAGTGCAGTTTCAGGACTGAAAGCCGTTAGAAAGCCCATAGGGATGGATACGAGAATCATCAAATAAACAACATACAGGAATGATGGCCTTGCTCTTGATGTCCAAGGGTCGGATGATTGAGCTTCTGCCAATATTGCGGACATCCTTGTTTCAAGTTCTTTAAGTTCGCCATTTTGTGCAAGCTGTCTCATTTCAAACTGTGCTTTAGCCTTTGCAGCTGGGTCTGGAATAAGCTTATCAATTAGCTTTTCACCAACTCCGAATATTGCTGTTAATGGGTCAAATGCCATAACTATCCTCCAAACGCTTCGATTATGCCGTGCGCTATTGCTTGTGCAATCTGCTCATGCCTTCCGGCCACAAGCCAATATTCACAAAATGAATTATCATCTAAGAAGCCTGGTTCCGGAATAAACGCGCAACAGTTTGTCTGCGCTACAAATGCATCAGGCTTTGTGCCCGGAAACTCGCCGCCCTGATACCAACCCTCTTTTGGCCCCCTATCGCGTAGACTCATGTGCAGTGCAATTTCTTCGCTTATGACGGATGCCTGTTCTTTCCGTTGTGCTGAGTGGGGAACGTAAATAACTTCACACCCTTTGCCTCCGCCGGCATTAAAATGAATATCCAAGGCCAAATGAAAGCTTCCTTCATTAATCTTGCGTATCTTCTGGCCGAGCTTACCGGTAAACACCGACACGCTGCATCCAGCAGCCGTCAGCAGTTCGTTTAGATGGGATACAACCTTGATGGCTTCATCATGCTCGTTTAGGCCATACTTCTTGTTTACGGCACCTTTTGCTTGTTTATGATGCCCTGGACATAAAGCAATGGATAAGGTCATTTCTTTTCCTCCTGATTCATCTCTACATTGACCGAGGAATTTCCAAACCTGATGTTTACTTTGCTGATTCCTTTATTGGCAATCATCATGGCAACGGATGTGAAAAAGCCGGTAAACACACTGGCATGGAAAACAGTTTCTATATCCTCAATAATCTGATGTTCCCAAAATACCTCGTATGACATCAGCGCAGTAAAAACCATCAGACTGCAAAATGCTCCGGCAATAGTTAAACCAAGAACAAGCCCAAGGCATCGCGTCCACTTTGTCAGGCCGCCAATTTTAATGAGCACTACCGTCGAACCACAAAAGCCACCCAGGCTGCCAAATAAAGCTGCTATCCCGTACATAGTCAAAACTGATAGATAATCAGCTGACGCTAGTAATTTACTAATATTGTCAGGCATGATAAAGCCTCCACCAAAGCGTCACGCAGTTGTTTGGAGGAAAGAATAGTCTCCATTTTGTTCCTATATGTTTATCTATTACGGCATTAATCTTGGTGCAGTTTGGGTCAAGGTCTGTGGCTATAAACACCGCACCTGCCGGAACCCGGTCAAATGTATTGAATTCACCATGATGGAATGAATGCAGCTTTCCATTAAAGAAAACACCTGACCCACCAATTGGCAGCCCACCAAGTGAAAGGAAGAAATCAGTGTAACAATCAGGCTTATGCGCTACCCGGTAAACCTTCTCAGAGTGCGGGGCAACAGTTTTGTTTAACTTGTAATCACGGCGCATGATGAAAAGAATCCAGACAACAAACATGGCAACGTGCAGGCCAAACAGTGTCCAATAATACTCATCCGGAAGAGGATACATAATGGTTTCAAACACTTCGGAAAGGAAGAAAGCCCACATTAAAGTCTTTGCCATCAAATGCTTGACTGGCACCAGTATAAAAACAACAAAAGCCAGCAAGGCTGACTGAGTAAAAAACTGCATGGCCATGACAATCCCATCATCAAACGGCAAATTGAGATAATGGGCAACACCTATTGCAAAATCAATAAAAATTACAAGCCATAACCAATGGACTAGTTTCATGCGAATTTCCCTTCATCATCACGTTTGTATTCGTCAGGCTTCCTGGTTGGCGTTCTAGTTGCACCACCTGGCTTGCGAGGCATTGTTGGAATAATAGATGAATGGAGAAGTGTTTTCCCTTGCTGTGGTGTGCTTTTATCCAAGTCTTTAGCCATTCTGTGTCTCCCGATACCATTTCAAAAGTTCTGCTCCAAGAGCATGAAAGCGGATTGCCTTGTGTTTGTCCAGTTTTAATAGCGTTTCATAATCAAGGCTCTCCTTCCCGATGTGGTTAATGGTGCTGCATGCAAACGTAATAAAAGTGCCATCAATCAGGATGGGATATTGCAGGCCAACCACTGAAACTATGCATCCCCCATTACGCTGTGCGCCAATTGTTTTATTCATAATGGCACCAAGCATTCTGGCATCCTGCAAATCAGCACCGGTAAAATCTGCAGCAGATAAATTGGCATTTCTTAAATCTGCACCGCGCATATCACAACCAACGAATCTGCAGTTGCGCAAATCCTTTGATCTAAAATCTTTACCTTTTAAGTCCTGGCCGGAATAGTCGGTGCCCTGCATTAGTGTGCTATAGCATCAACAGCCGTTTTTAATTCGGCCTCGGTAGTAGTTGCATCAATAGTAATTTGATTTGCCGCATCATCAGCACGAATAATATCCCGTGCAGCGTTGGCTGCATCTTCTGCAACAGTATTGCCAGGAATGGCTGCCGCTATCACCATATCATGTGGCAAAAAAGCTTCATCGCGTTTTACTCGCCTCATGGCATGGGCAATAACAATGGCTTTGGTTATATTGCATTTAATCTTTTCAGGTGCGGCTGAGGTGTCATGCTCCCATGCATCCCGGAACGTGCGATCTGTGGGAATATCGGCTTCATCCACAACTTCATATTCCGTACCTGGCGAGAGATCCTTGGTTGCAATTTGTTCCATGCATTGCTGCTCAGTGTAGCCTGGGTTGGCCTCAATTAATACTGCAACATAATTTGGTGCTGGAATAACAATTGCCAAACCACCATCGCCGTTATCGAATAAAATCCTTTTTGACATTATAAGCCCCCGTTGATAGTCGCTGTAACAATAACCGGATCAACAACAACCGCATTTTCCAAAGTCCTAAACCTAATTGATGCCGCGAGCATTGTTGTTATATCAACAGATGGGCTAGTAGATGTTGCAACTAACTGTTTTGCAAATGATGGGGCATAATTAGCATTAGAGAGGGCACTAGCAAAATTCATAGTGTAATTTCCTACGCCATTATCTGTAATGCTAGAGACATTAAAGCTATCACGTATCGCTACTGTACCTGTACCATTAAAATTTACCCAAGCTGCGCATAATTTATCTTGTCCGGTAGCCGTAAGATTTGATAAATCTGTGTTAGCTCCTCCAGTTAATTCTGTCCAAACAGCAGCGCCATTTGTATTGTCATCACATTGCCAACGCTGATTTGTGTCTAATCGTACCCAAATGCTTCCCACACGGAATGGAGGAGTTGAATTAATATCATCGTTTACAGTGGGTGATGTAGAAGCTGTTGTATGCAGTTGAACAATGGAAGTATCCATATCCGAACCATGTATTGAAGGTGCTGCACCGCCTGCCTGTGCGGTTTCATCCGTGCCGAAATCTAATATGCCAGTCATTTATACCTCCAGCATTACAAACTTAATTGTCTGCTTTGCGAAATCCAGTTTCTTGCTAATAATCATGCATGTTATTGGCCCTGCATCGCCTGCCGGTAACTGGCCGCTAGATAACACTATAACATCACCCGGTTCAACCGCAAGCAGCCTCATCGAAGTTGTGCAACCCAAAACACGTCGACCATCTGAATATTTATCATTCATATCAGTTAAAATTAACTGTAATTCGGATGCGTCAAGGTTCCATTTATCTTCCCAATCCTTTTGTACTGTTGCATCATAATTGGTTTGGCTTGTGGTATCAGCCAGGGCTTCACCTTTACTAAACTTGTCTTGCCCGTCACCATCACCATCATAGCCAGTAATGATAACCCCTTGGTTTACCATTTCCCTCCAACCGCGCCGATAGGTTAATGAATTTGGTGCAATATCATTTGGCACAATACTTTCAACTGGCTCGGTGCCTGCTGTGGCTTCTTGAGTTAATGAAAACAACCCCTCGCGAGTAACAAACTGTGCGCCAAGCAACCATGCCAATTCACCTAATAATGCAGTTGCCTTGGTCGGCTTAGAAAGAAGCCTGGTGCCCCGACGATTTGGTAATGCAGCTTTTACTGCAGCAATGGCTGCAAAATCAATCCGCTCGGAAGGGATGTTGATTTGGTTGGTTAAAATATCTGTAATGATGTCGGCCAGGTGCCATTCTGCAGGGGCATCCGGTGAAGTGGTTACAGTATAATCAATCGAAGCCCATACAGTGCCGTTGTCCACCCAATAAGTTGTCCATGAGCCACCAACACCAGGCTCATCAGATGCGCTTGATGTATGGTCTGCAATACACCGATATGAACTTGCACCATGCACAACAATATCATTAACACTGTAGCCGGTAGAAATAGCCCATTCATCACCGGCTTTGGTTGCAGGTATTGAAACATCAGCAATTTTAAAGTTATCTGCAATATCAAGCTTATATAAATTGTTAGAAAACGAAAAATCATTTATTGAACCTGAATAAATCTGCAATGTATCATCAATGCCAACATAACCGGCACGAACATCAACTCTTTTACCTCGTAAAAATTTATTTACTAAGTCATGCACGATAGGCTCAGGTGCAATTTGAGCTGTTACGCCACCAATCATTGAACCTGCAAATTGCGGAGAAAGCTGCGCTGATGCAGCCGAAACAGTGTTCAGTGCTTTGAAACCTGTTTGCAGCAAACGCTTACTCGTAGTCCATGTTATAGGTAATATCAATGGTAATGCCAGCCCGTTATAAAGCTGCAACTCGGTACGGGTAGCAGTTGTTCCAAGTGTAACCGGTTCTGGTATAAAGCGTATGGCAACAGAAATAAGGGCTGGAGATAAGTCACCGGCCGCGCTTGCTGTCATATCAACATCAAAACGCCAATATCTGTGCGCTGTAAGGCTAACACCAGAAACGACAGTACCAGTAAATGAAGTCCAGTTTGTCAGCGCCACCTCGGCAGCCACAACAGCCGAATCTGTGAAATAAAGGGCAATATTCATGGTGGTGCCGCTTGGAATAATGTCGCTTATTGAAATTACTCCAAAATCAACAGGTATAGAACCAACATCAATAGTGCGTTGGAAACTGCCAGAGGCTTTATAATTCGGACGGCCACCTGTGGCAATATATAGCCCACTCCCCATGTAAATGCGCCATGCAGGATCAACCGGAGAATATGCATATAATTCGACATTCATTGTATAATCTGTACTTACAGAAGGTGGGCCAAGCAATGGGCCAACCTGAGATGGCACTATGCATTTAAACTCTATGCGGTAAATACGGCCAGCAACTACACCAGCAGCAAAACCAGAAAGCGTATGTCTTGTAACTATGCCTGTTGGGGTAAATGTAACACTTTTGCCAACTTGATTTCCTGTTGCTGAATTAACCAATTTTACTATCACTGGCATGGTCTGATAACCAGTAAACCGCGCAGCAACAACAATATCATCAATAACCTGGGTGTTGGCTGCCGTAAAACTCTGGAAGCGTGCTGTGTCGTTGTTTAAAACTGGAAAATCAGAGCCATCATAACCATAAGGGTTGCCACCAAGCTTACCAATTGTTCCTTTATAATGATAACGGTCTGTTCTGCGTATGGTTGCGCTCATTGTGGTGATTAAAGTATTTGTTCCTGCAGGTACAGGAGCAACGGCAGTGCCAGCAGCTAAGACAATTCCACCACGCCGCCTGATTGCATCAACATCTACATCATTTGCAACAGCAGGATCATTTGTACCGAGCCAACGTGAAGTGTTGGCCACCGAATCCATTGGCCCTGTTTCTGCAAAAACATCCAAAAACATTGCTGGAGAATATTTGCCGCTATTCTCCTCAATGGCCTCGGCTATTGATTCGGGTATTGTAAGCATTTAAACGCTCTCAATCATGTTTAGGTCAAACTTGGTAGAACCATCAGGCAACATAATTGGCTTGGGTGCAGATTTGCCCCGGTGCTTCATCATGTAGCCTTCTGCTGGTTTATCCAATGGGTTCCAAAACCACCAAAATGCTCCACGTTCTTCAAGCCTGTTTTCAATAAATTCATTAACCTCAATATCTTTTGCTGGATTAAGGAAATTAAAACTTGGCCTGGGTGCATATCTACGAGATAGAGCAGATTCATAAATGCGTCCTGTTTCAGTGGTTGTTGATGGCCCAGTCCATTCTTCAACGTTGGGGTCAAAGTTGTAACGAACACCGGGCATTACCAATGCTGGCCCCATAAACAATTCTGGCAATGCTATATCTTCTGTTATCCCCATTCCGCTTATAGTTAATTGATAAGAATAATATCCTGCATTCCCAATTACAGTATGCGCTGCAACCTCATGTATGCTTGGATGTTTAACCTTTGCAGTAATAGCTGTGGTTGCCAAGCAATCAACAAATGCACTGCCATTCCAATATTGTAACTGAATACTACCTCCTGCAAAACGATACCCACTTGCATCGTGCCTGTGCGCCCCGAGAATTAAATATTCAATGTCTGGGGTATCCAACACCCAATAAACCTCCCAAGATGCACCCACGCCCGGCTCACTAGCTGCAATCGATGTATGAGCAACCGTGCAGCGATATGAAACACCACCATTAGCAATAATTGTATCAAGTGCATAACTGGTTGATATTAACCAAGCCGAACCAGTTTCATAATTAGCCTGTACGGTAACAACACCAGATCCATTAGAAGTAACAATCCAATTGCGCAATGCATCCCAAGTGAAAGCCTCGGTAAACTGCAGGCCAGAATTTTCTGTGCCAACAATAATTGAATATGTATCAGGCACTTTGTTAAGCCATAGCAAAAGAGGGTTTTTTGTCATGTTCTCACCGCCATATTTATATTGCTATCTGACATTTCACTTAAAATAGGAGAAAGTCTTTCACCAAATCTTTCCAGAGTACCATCATCAACCAATGAAGGATCACCAATTAGTTTAATATTAATATCTCGTCCTTCTGTGCCGGGTGCTGTAGGAGAAATCTCAGACGGTGGTGCCTGTGGAACCTGTTGAGATGGAACTCCACCTGCCGAGCCACCTTGCGATGTTGGTATGCTTCCGCCGCCACCAAAAGTAGCAGAGCGAACAGCAGCAAGTCTGCCTGCAGCGCCTAATGTTTCAGCCAATATACCAGGCACATTGAAGGGGAAAGGAAACGCTGATGCTGCTTTCTGAACTGCAACCACACCATCAACCAATACTTGACCGGTGGCAAATGCCTTATTGGCCTCAAATGCAGCCCGGTTATGCTTTGCAAGCCCTGCAGTAAGTTTTGCAGCTGAACCAAGGGCGCTGGATACATCACTTTCACGCACTGCATGAATTAACCGTTCAGCATCAGACATTGCCTTAATACGCTGTTCTTCAGCCCTTTTGCGTATCGCTGCTAGTATATCTTCATGCTCCTGTGCTAAACCCTGCTCAATAATATTGAATTCTGAAATTAACTGCATCCGTTCAATGTTTTCCAATTCGGTATTGGCCAACATTTGCTCACGTTTTTTCTCTGCATCAGCTTGGGCCCGTGCAAACCTGATGGCTTCTTGAGCAACTGCTTGCGCTTCATCATCCTCGCCTATAGCGCCAACCAGAATACCACGCTCAACCCGGTACACATTCCACGCATCAAGCATCTTTTCAAGTTTAACACGCTCTTTATTTACTTCATCCTCTACATCTCCTGTATCAGCAGCACCAGTTGGAGCAACTAACATTGCATTTCTTACTGCAATAAGCCTTTCCATTTCTTTTGTAAGCCGGGCAATTCGGCCTTTTAATGGCCCACCTGCCAATTCCTGCAGCTCCTCATTAATATCACTGATGCGAATTGCCAAAGCAAGTTGGTCATCCTCGCTTTCGCTTAATACGTTAATGAAGGTGGCCGCACCCTGCGCAGCGTCAGCAAGCAAGCCAGCCAAATCTGCAATAGCCTGCAATACACCACTGTTTGCAACGGCTGCATTCAGTTCAAATATTGCTGTGCTTAAACGGTTAAATTGTGCCTGCGCCTGGCCGGATGCGGTCTGTGCTCCAGCTCCGAAATCATCAATAAGCACAGTTGCAAGCTTGGGTAATAAATCGGTTGCCAGCACTTCACCCTGCTCAAGCATTTTGTTCAGCTCTTTGGTGGTAACACCCATTGCTTTGGCCGCAAGCTGGAAAGCACCCGGTAAACGTTCACCCAATTGACCACGCAGCTCCTCAGCCTGCACATTTCCTTTGGAAATCATCTGCTCAAGCGCACGCAAAGCGCCTTTGGTTTGGTCAGCTGATAATCCCATTGCAGTTGATGCAGTAGCTACTGCCGTGAATATGCGACGAACTTCCTCGCCTTCCAGTGCTGTGCCCCGTGCTGCTGCTGCTATTTTGCCAAATGATTCAGCAGATGTTTCAAGGTCAAGCCCAAGCCTTTCTGCCTCAGCCCGTAAAAACGCCATGCTGTTTGTAGCGTCACCAGTTGCAACATTAAGGGTGTTCATCATTTTCTGCATGGCTACGCCATCATTGGTGATTTGTTTTAATATTACCAAGGAAGCAGCAGCAACAGCCAATGCACCAAATGCAGATGCAAGACCAGTAGCACCACTTTTAAGGCGAATGGTGGCACGCTCGGTTTGGCCTGCCTGCCTTTCCATTTTATCCAGGCGGCGAGTGGCTACGCGAATATCCCGTGAATCAACCTCTAATCCGAGCCGGGCAATATCTTGTTCAGCCATCATCTACCTCCTTACCCGGTTTGCGCCTTTCTGCCTCAATATCAATCATTAACATCGATTCCCAAGGTTTAAGCTGCACCCTGGTTAACCTCTGATATGCACCGATGGATTCCCATGTAACGGCCTCGCAGCCTTTTTTTATGGCGCAATACATAGACCATAAATAGAGGCTTTCAACACGAATATCAGGTTGTTGTGTCAGTTCAATTTTAACCCTGCCTGTCTTTGCGGTTATCTTTTTCCACACTTCCAGCCTTGTTAATTTTAAACCTTTATCCCTGCCATAAGCGTAAAACATCCACCGGGCATACCGCTTTAGTTCTTCTCCGGCTTCATAGTAAAATTTTCACGCTTTGCCACAAATTTATCAACCTGATCAGCAATGTATGGTGCCATAAGGAAAAGATTTTTAATCCTTGCGGCATCCATCTCACCTTCAAATTCTCTGCTGCCAATAATGGCCTCAGCTAAATATTCAGCACGCATTTCTGATTGACTGCGCCCGTCTGTGAATGTGCTTAATAGGGTGTCGCGTTGCATTTTTACAATTACATCGCGCCACTTATCCGAATCAGGCCCAACAACAGTCAGGAAACAACCTGACTTATTGCCATACTGATCCAGCACTTCAAATTCGACACCATCATTGTGGGTATCCCTTGTATAAAACGCCTCGGCTTTCATTAAACGAGGGTATCTCTAGCAAGGTCACCATTACCAGTTAACGTAAAGCTAATAGGCACGATTGCATCATTAGAAACAGATTCAGTTAAGCCTGTAACTGTTGCTGTGCCAGTTCGGTCTATATTGCCTGCGCCTGCGCCTTCATCACGCAAATGCACAATAACACTTGCACCATTTACCATTGCACCCTGGCCGGTTGTATCTGTTTTGTCATAATATCCGTTTACAGTTGCAGTCCAGTTTTTGGTGCCTGCCTTATGCGATGCTGATGCATCACCAAGAACAGTATCATCTGCCACGTTTGTCCCTTCGGATAGTTCCCAACCAAGAATTTCTGCAACAATGTTTGCACCAATCGTTACATCACCACTATTACCAATTACAGTACTCATACTTGTTTACCTCTCTTGTTTTCGGTTGTTTTCCAACCTTTTTTCTTCATCTGTTCAACTTGCTCTTGCCCAATTTCGATTGGGGTGCCTTTGCCTTTGTACCACATTTTAACCCGCATAAATCACCTCGCCTTTTCCATTATATACTAATCATCACCGCTTGGCAGTAAGCGATAAATAACGAACTGTCACCGGAATAACATATCGGCCTTTATCACGGTATGCCGGCGCACGGCTTGCTGTAACGCATTTAACAGTGGTTGTTCCACTGGTAAGCTGTGTCACTGGTTTAAAGCGGTCTGCAATTAAATCAGCCATGACAATTGCAGCTTTTTTACCCTCCCCAATTGCAGCAAGCACATCAATCTGATAAATACCTACATGCTCATCATTGCCTGCTGCACCGATGGCCGACCCTACTGTATCACCAGGCATGATAAACGGCCGTAAATATAAAGTATCGTTCACTGGTGGATAATCCTTGTTCTCCCATGCAACAGGAGGAAGGCTAGCCATACCGTTCAAATGGGCATCCAATGCTGATGATATTTCCAGAAATTCACTCATCCTTTAACCCCTTATCAATATGCTTTTGACAATACCTTGAAATTCAGCTACCGTGATTCTGACCATGCCGGCTGGTGCCTGCTGACTCCATCCATATTCAAGACGTCTGATATATGGAAGCTTATTTGTCAGAAAAAATGTATCACCAAGCTTGAGCCTGTTAATAACTGCCAAATATCCTTCGCTTTCTGCAACAGGCTTATTAATGCCAGCCATCCATGCGCCCCGTGCTGCACCTGTGTCGATTGGGGTGCGAGATGTAACTTTATCAGATGCGGCCAGGGCAACGCTACGAAAAAGCCTTAGTGATTTTTTATCCACATCTCTATTAAATCGTTTTATCGATGTTTGAAAACCCATTATATCCTCAAAGCCAGTTCATACCGGGTACGGTTGCAGGTATTGTTCACAGCCATTACCGTCCAATCACGTCCATCAAGCGTGACTGTATCATCTGGCAACGGCACAAATGGTAAATCGCTAGCCTGTATAACAAGGAATGCAATCTCACTAAATACCACGCCATCATCCTTTAACGTAAGTGCTAAAGATTCCCTGCGTGAAGTGGTTACAATCAATTGCAGCGCCCTTATGTCCTCGCTGGCTGTGCTTTGCCCTGAATATTCGCCCGGCCCTGGGTCAAACGTGCCACCGCTTACCTGTTTATAGGTAATGTCGCTGCCATACTTAACAAGGTTCCTTGCCAATAAGCTCATTAAATGCTTCCTATGCTGCGCATGCCTGCAGGCTGTTTGTCCTGCTGGTCAAGTGTGCCTGCACTTAAAGTATTGGCCATCTGTCCAAATGGTGTGCCCATTATACCCTCGCCAAATTTGAACCCATAAGTAACTGATGAATTGCAGGTTGGATCCTTTTCGGCTGTCAACGTCAGTGTATTTTCAGTAACGGCCGCAAAGTGGGCTGATAAATAGATTTCCACTTGTGTTTGGCATGCCTCGCTTAATTCAGACCCAAGGCCAACAATAAGCCTGGCAACCACGCACGTTGCGGCCGCAATGGCTGCTGTTATCTGTGGGTCGGTTAATGTGGTGGCTGTTGGCAGTATAGCCTTTACGTCATCGATTGTTGCCGGTGTGTATGCCATGTTATCTCCCTAAACCTTATGCTGCTTCACTATCATAAAAGAATATCGAATTAACTACATCAATATCACCACCGCTATTATTTGTGATTCTGATAATGTAATTCCTTTCATTTACCCCATCAGGAGCCAAAATCCATTCAGGGACAATCTGCTCCTTACTGCTTGCGCTCTTTTTTGTGCCTGCCATCATCGTTTGAGATTTGAATGTACCAAGATTTATTATTGTTGGCATGTGGAATATTAGAACGCCAGTAGTCTTCACAACTGCATCATTGGTACTTACTATGGTTTCTACATCTCCATCTGCTGATATTGTTGCATCTTTATATAAAATAATATCAACATCAAGAGTTCCAGTGATTGCCTTGCCGATAAAATTGAACCGCATGTGTACTTGTCTGTTTGCATTGCCTGCTGGAATTCTTATCAGATAATCATCGCTATCTGCGTTTGCAATACCATTATGCCTATCACTGTGAATAAATAATTTTCCTTCATGTCCAAGGTGGTGGAATGTTTCGGTTACTGGAATGCTTTTAACTAATGGGTCAAGTTCCAATAATACTTTATTTTCATCTGTGAGAATTGCCCTTGGTCTTTGTATAAGGCCAACATTTAATTTGCTTTTGGCTGAGCAGTATGCCCAAGCGCCAGAAGCCCCTGTCTCGTTGTGGAGAATGTTACCATTGGCTCTGCTTACTACATTATAACCATCGAAATCTACGTCCGGCTGTGTGGCTGCTTCTACCAGGTACACATCATTAATGCCCACGTTCTGCACCTGAATTGCCGTGCCAACTGCTATGCCTGATAAATCGTAAAGATCGACCCATTCGTTTTCAGGTATGGGAATATTTAATAATGTATCAGCCATATTCCCTCCTTAAATAAAAAAAAGGGAGCCACAAACGCAGCCCCCCTTGCTTGTCGGGCATTAACCCATTATTCAGCGTTTAGCGCTTCCCATAGTGCATCACGGGTCGCAGCATTTATATTAATGTCGAGTGCCTTCAGTGCTTTAAGCTCTGGAAGCCCGGCATTGGTGTAATGGTCTTTGTTTTCCTTGTTCAGTTTAGCAACCGCTGCAGCAAACACTTCAGGGGTTACTTCTGATCCAACATCAGCAGATTTTGCTTTACCAAGCGATTTAACTTTACCACTCGCTTCAAGCTTTTTGGCTGCTGCTGCAGGCAAGGTTAGTTCGGTACCTCGCTCAACGTGCGTCAAGGTACCTTTAACCATCAGGTAGAGGCTGTCATGGTCAACTACATGCGTATTGGCCATCGTATTAAGCCTCTGCTGCCATAAACGAACATTTGCGTGAGCTAAAGTCCGTTTTAACTTCCCAGCCTACTGCACCCCAAACTGCGAAATTATAGTTTGAGTTATATACAGGGCGAGGCATTGCAACAGTGTTGATGCCCATGCCGGATACCGGCCGTACATCACCATTCAATGGGATACCAAAAAACTCGTTGCCCGAAAGCTTGGAACTTGATTTGATACCTGCTACACCTGAAAGCTGTGCAAGCCGTGTAATAATGGTTGCAGAATTATAAGATTCTGAACTCTGCCTCTCAATGTTCGAGGCAATTTCACGGGATACATAAATTTCCAGATCCATTCCATAGTTGTTGGTAAGCCAGATGGTGTTGATTACCTGCTTAAATGCAGCTTCAATCAACGCATACGTTTTGGTGGTATCGGTGAAGTCAAAGTTCACACCGGCTGCACCGATGTTAACCTGGGCTACACGCGAATCATTACGCATACCAGTCCAGCTCAAGCCATCAAGTACAATGGTTTGGCCGTTCTTGTCCTTGTTACCATCAAGGAAGTTATCGCAAATCTGCGCACGCAATGCAGCAACGCTTTCACGCTGGTCATCGATAAGTGCATCGAAGCCCTCTGCACGCTGAGCATTCCATTCACGCCAATTGCGGCCAAAGCCAGTATCAATGATGGGGATAATCGTTCCATCATAGCTAAACTGAGTCTGATCCATTTTAACGCCAATCTGGCCGCTCATTGATGTCTGTGCATTACCAGCATCAGAAGCGCGGCGAAATTTGCGTACCAAACGACCAATACTTACCGATACAGAAAGTGGCAACAGGTCATTTAAAAACGCATCACCGTCATCCGAGCGAAAACGCTCAACGGTTACATTATCGAATTCCTGATACACATCCTGTGGGACAAGCCCATCGTTTACATGCAAACCCTGTGCATTCAGTACATGCTGAAAGCTTTCCTCATTTGCCCGGAAAGCATTTCGGCTGTTCTGTACTTCAGCCCATTGTTCATTAAGTGCCCGGCCTCGCAGCCCGGTTGGTGTAAGTGCCTGTGAAAATAACATCTTGTATTACCTCCCTTTATACTGCACGGCAAGCAACAAGTTCTGTGCCTGATGTGGTTATGTTTTCATCAGCATAACAAGCAATCTCTTCACTTGTTGCGCCAACTGTTGCCGGGGTAACTGCCTTTTTAAGCAGGCCGGCACCATTACGAGAAAGCGGATCGCCAATAATAAGCGTCTGCCCTGTTACAACCAGAGCATTAAACAGCTCGCCTGAGCGAGGTGCAATAGCAACCATGTTCTCGTTAATTGTCCAATTATCAGTTACAAGCTTAGACCGCATCTGGTCTTTGTCTGCGATGATAAGTGGCTCACCGAATATAATGGCGGCAAGTGCGTTGGCCTGCAAACCACCGGCAACCTGCTGCATTATTGTGCCAGGTGCGGTAGCAGCAACAGCAACACCCTCAATATTCTGAGGTTTGCTGTTGGCACCATCGGCTGGCCCCATCCAAATTAAGTTTTTTGTGATAGCCATAATCAGCCTCCCTTATGCTGGCATTTCGGCTGGTGCCGAAAAGCTGTCATCTTTCTTACCATCCATGTTAGCCGTGAATGGAATGCCGTGTGCATGGCCACAAGCTGCAGCCATGTTGGCAAGCACCTTGATGTCCAGCGCATTGGCTGCCTCATCAGTTAACCCGGCATACTTGTCGGAATTGGTTACAACTTTAACCAGCTCGGCACGTTCTGCCTCAGCTGCGCTGTTAACCTGTCCCTCAAGTGTGGTAATCTGGTCAGCCAGTGGTTTGACTGCCGCATTGACCGCTTCTGTGATGGTTTCGGCTGTAATACCGCCACCCTCAGCAGGTTTGGCCAATAGTGTATTGTACGCTTCCATCAGCGCGGCATCATCCATATCCTTTGTATCAATGCCGGCCTCGGTTAGCGCATTAAGAATTAAATCCTTCATTGCGTCACCTTTCCCTTTTTTATTCCCCTTGTTTACTTTTGGGGTATATGTCACATCCTTTTCCACTCGGATCGGGATGCCGACAACTTTTGCCACGTCATCATCGACGCGATAGGGCACTTCGAAATACCCTTGATTGGTTTCAAATACTAATGTTTCATCGAATATATCCACGATGTAAAGCCAGTCAGATGCAACAATGCCCTGCAGCTCTTTTGTTAACTGTTCACATAACTCATGGCTACCTATGCCGGAAGCGTTAAACCTGGCCTGTGCCAGATTATGTGCTGTATCTTCCGTATTGGTAACAAAGTCACCTAAATCATCAATGTTAATGCGCTCAACCTTAATTTTATCGCCATCACTATTTACCGCCATGCCCACACCCTGTTCCGGTGTGGCTGCTGCAATGCTATCCAAAAGTATTGCGTCATGGTCAAACGCCATCTCACGCGCAATCATATTATATTCCTGACCGGCTTTGTTTTTAAGTGGCTTATCAAGCTCCTCAACCGTTAACAGTAAACCGGTGCTGGTATGTATTGGCCGAGCCTTGGAGTTGGTTTCAATCTCATTAATGCGATCCATTAAGCGCTTACCACGTTCCGACTTCATAGCCTCTTGAACGTTGATGTGCTTCTCAATATGCACCCGGCCATTTTCACGGGTTACATTTTCGTTCCAGGCACCAGCGTAAAAATTATGGATTGCGTGAGGGTCACCGGCCAGCAGGAAATTGCCATCACCGTCCGTTGGATGTTCGATTGGTGCAAGTGTGCGCTCTAATGTGTGATAACTGGCTTCGATTTCTTCTGCCGGATATAACAAACCATTCATGACCACGTTATCAGGCAGGGTATAAGATGAAACGATTACATGCTCAACACCATCAATAACCTGCCGTCTTACCATATCCCGGTTCACCACTGCTGAACATTGAACCATCTTTCTAAGCATAGGCAGCCTCCCAAATTTGCACGCGCTTTACCATATTACACTTTGTTTATCGGTTAGGCAACAATTCTTAATGTTCGTTTAATGTTTGGGTGGCAGCTTCCGCTTTGGGCATAGCCCATGAGGTTCACCTAAAGTGAGCTGATGTGGCGGCTGGTTAGCGCACACGCACCGAGTGAATATTCGGGAACCGCCGCCACATTTTATTAAGAAACAACATTCCCCTCATCATCCACCAGCACTGCATGGACACTGCATAGGCAGTTTATCTGATTAGCACCACGCGACCACCAAGCACGCTGGTCTGCAACGTTGTAAACTTTACCGTGCCTGGCAGCGTGCCATGTACGGGTAGTGGGTGTTAACGATGAGATATGCATCACGGCAGAACGCAGCCCTGTTTCACCTGCAGCAAGCTCAATGGCAGACATGCGGGCGTTGTTGTACGACCAATTAACCTCAGTGCGTACAATGCGGCTGGCATTAGACCCGGCAACTTTAAAACGTTCGGCAATATCATCAGCTATCATGCTTGGTGTTGCGCCTGCCTGCATACCTGCCTCTATGCGTTCCATTACCTGATATGATGTCTGTGAGCTTAGATTGCTGAAAATGCCATAGTTGCGAACATACTCATAATTCAGCAGTTCAAAATATTTGGGTGACGATAACACAAGCTCAACCGGCAATGGCCTGGGTGGCATACCCCTCACAGTCACCCCGGCCACTGCCGCCCCTGCAATAAGCTGGTTGAATTCAATAAGCTCTTGGGTAACACCCTGCCTAAATGGAAGCTCGATGTTTGGCTTATACCACCAGTTTGCAGGCACACGCTCATCAGTGGTACCCAAAGAAATAGCAATTAATGTGGTGACCTCAGCCTCAAGTGTTTCTATTTGCTGTGGTGATATGTCATAATCATAGACAACTGAGGACGCATTACCCACTTTAGCCTCAGTGCGCCTGGTGCGCGGTATGGCATTGAACAATGTCAGCACTTTACTGAAAGCAACAGCCAGGCGCTTGTTAACCTGCTTTATTGCCTTGGCACGGTTATTACGCTGGCCTGTTGGGTCTGCTTTGGTTTTGGAAGCCATCAGGTTTCAATTTCTTCCTCTACTTCTTTTGGTGGAAGCTCTTCGCCTTCTTCCTCAATCTCAATCATTTCCTCATACCCGGCAACATCCCTTATTTCATCTTCTGTAAATACCGTGCCACCACCACTTTGGAACTGCTTTTGATTGGTGGATGCCATGCTTTCTGAGTTTTTAAGCTTCTCGGTATCGCCCAAGGCCAATAGGTCTGACCATTCAACTTCATAATCAACAGCAGGTAATATGCCACGCCTGATGCACCAATCTAGCACATTGGAAACCATCTCTGTGGAAAAGTTCTCGCGCCGGCTGTTAATGCCAGAAAGGAAGCTTCGGCTATCCTCACTGGATGCCAGGCGGCCGGTCTGTTGTCCAATAAGCACGGTTGCAGGTATTTTACATGATGCAGCCACATCGTTTAATGCACCCATAAAGAACTGCTCAGGCTGTGCCAAACTGGAGTTTAATACCTGTGCATCCATACCCGGTGTCCATAGCGAACGCCTCATGCGGTTTTGCATAAAGTCATCGGCTTCATTATTAAACTTACCCAATAAGGCTGCATTGTCAGATGCACTGGCTGCATCCATCAGTTTAAATATCAGGGATTGTGAAGCATTTTTGTAAAAACCCTCACCACCTGCACCAATTATCTTGCGCAAGTCCATCAGCGAGTTATAACCAGACTCAAGTGCCGGGATGCCGTAAATGCCGCCATTGTCCGCGCCCTCAGCTGCAATGATTATCCTGTCAGGGTGAATGGCAAATGAATTGTTGTTCCTTTCGTTTCTGTTGCCAACTGTGCCACCATTGTACTGGTACATCTTAGGCAGGCCAAAATTGTCTTCTGTCGCATCTGTATAGGTTTCCGATACTGTCAGTTGACCCTCATACAGTGGCACCATCTGCATCAATGCGTTTAACCCACCCGCCTTGCCCTCAATTGGCTGGTCAGGGCTTTTGTTATCACGGATGCGCATAAACATGCCTGCATACCGGCCGACCCGCTGTCTGGTGTCTAACCCCTTCATGCGCTGCCAGAAGGATAAGTTTTTGGCCAGTAGTTCAACATCCCTTTCAAATACATCGGTGGATGCTATCTTGGGCACTTCCATCCATGTAGTGTCAACCGGCAACTCAACAATGTTTTTGGCAATACCGAAGCGCCGGTACATATTCCAGAAGTTAAAAAACGTAAGCGTTTCAGGATAACCAAAGTCCAAAAAGATATTATGCAGGGTATCAGCACCGGCAGAACCGCCACTTATGGTATTTGCTATGCGCTGCCGTAGTGCGGAAGCTTCCTCGGAGCTGGTTGCGTTTGTTGATACCTGTGCAACCACCTTTTCAATTAATTGTTCGGTTGATAGTTCTGTTGGTTTACTTCCCCAATTGTCCCAAAATGGCATATCTTAACTCCTTGGCATAATGCTTATGTCGATGTAAGCACTGCTCCCTAACATTATATTCCACGCTAACCGGCCATGTGGCTTTTTACCTTTGCATATTTCATTATCTGGCGATAAAACTGTCACCCCTTCTTGGCATACCATACCCAATTGCTCAACAAACAGTTCAACCAGCTTTTTGCCTTCAATAGCTTCATCAGTCCAAGGTGCTGCTATTAAGTCCATATCTTTTGCCAGGCTGCCATGAATGGCCAATGCATAACCATTATCAATAGCGGTTTGCCGTAACATATCATAGAGGCCAATATAAGCTGCTGGAAATCCTCGCACTATCATTAATCCTCAGCTTCTCTGGTTAACACCCATTCGGGCAATGGTGGCAGCGCCACCGTTTGACCAGCTAACTTGTGTGTGCAGTCAGAAAGGAATTCAATATTGCCTTCCCGAACAAATGAATGGCAACAACTTGCTTCGCCTTTAATGTGCAGTGATGGAGAAAAGGTTGGTTTTTCAGGGTCGTTGTTATATGCCCATTGGGCACCATTGGGGAAAGGTGAATTGACAGCCACCTCATGCATGCGCTCACAGCCTGGGCAATAGAATGCATATCCAAGCCCGAAAACTGCCAGTTTGTTGCTAATTACCTGCATGCACAGCCTCCTCTACCCTTTGCCGATAGCTAATTGTAGCAGATCGGCAAAGTTATCGCTAACACCTGACAATTCGGAAAGCAGCTGAGTGAGTGCGTCAACCCTATTTGGTGATTTACCATTGGACTTCTGAGTAACCGGGTCAAAGTCCATCATTTCATCCTCTGCCTTGCCCATGCCTGCCTTATGCCATACCTGCCCCTGTTCGTACAAAGCGACCACCGGCTCGGCCCGTAGCGTTTTGCCCTTCTTGGCTGTTACCCTGATGATCTTCCCTTTATAGCCAGCATTGCGCAAAGTGGTTTCGCACATATCGCCGCCCTGGTTGGTTTCAATAACCACTGCATCAGCATCATTCTGGTTATATGCGGCAACTGTAGCATCAGCCCACGTTTTTGGTGAACCCTTGCGGGTGTAGTCGGCATCCAGGCTGTACCGGTCACCGGGGTACTCGCTGCCAACAATAATGCCATGCTCATCTGACACTTCTGTATTGGTGGTGGCCGGGTCAACTGAAACCAATGTGCGCTTTGGTTCCTCGGTCTGTTTGTTTGCCCTGGCCGTTGCAATAAGCTTTTCTGTCCATAAGGCTGTTTCTTCATCCCGCTTGAGTGGCTTCTGCATGCACTGCGCTGCGAATTTGCGCCTGTGGGCCCTTAATGCGACCTCATGCTTGGCATTATGCTTAAATGGCCATAGCCAGCCGTTTGGCAGGTTGTGTGGCATTGGGATGCCGTGCGTGTATTCATCTGGATATTCATCTTCATTGTCGATAATGATTGGCAGGTTTAAATGGTGCCACTTTTCACCAGACCCACCACGCAGCAGGTAACCGGCTAAGTCGCTCCAGTGGATGCGCTGCATAATGACAATGATTGGGACGGTTTCCAGTGCCACACGCGATGCAATGGTTTCGTTATAGCCGTTATTGACTGCCTCCCTGATGGTTTCGGAATATGCATCATCAGGCTTAACAGGGTCATCGATGATTAAAGCCCCGGTAAACCTGTCTGGATCCATGTGGCCAGCACGGAAGCCTGTTACCTGTCCACCGGCAGCCGTAGCTGTTATGCCACCATTCTTATCGGTGTGCCATATCTTCTTGCTGTCGGTGTCGGCTTTAACCGTAACCGGCCACATTGATTGGTATGCTGCGCTTTTGACTATCTCCCGGGTAATGCCTGAATTGAGCAGCACCAGCTTATCGGAATAGGAAAGATGCAGGAACCTGGCCATTGGATTGATTGCCAGCCCCCGTGCCATATAGTTAATGCTGGCCATCTCTGTCTTGGTATAGCCAGGACTAACATTAATAATTAAACGGGAAATAAATTTCGGATCGTCAGGGGGAAGCATAGTCCTATCAAGTGCATCCTGTATAACTTTGTGATGGCCGCTGATTATCATCTTGCTACCAAATCTCTGCTTGAAGAAATACCGCATGAAATATAAGCCATCTATTTGGCATTCAAGCTTCCTACATGCTGCATTGATAGCCTCAGACATTATTCAACCTAGCATATTCTCCAAAATGTTTCTTGGCTGCTTCGTTGTATGCTTTTGCTCCTTCTATCGGACACTCAAACATACCGAGATGAATCTCTTTTTTGTTAACTTTTATTCTGGCTTTCCATTTCTTTCCATGCTGCTGAACTCCCTTATATGGAGATAAAGCATTTTTAGGCTGTCGCTTGTTAGCTTCATTTAACTGATGGTTAGCAGGACGCAAGTTATCAATCCAATTATGATGGCGTATCAAATCTTTGTGGTCTATTTGCTTTGGTAAGTATCCATGCACATAAAGGAAGGCCAGTCGATGAGCGTAATATGTTTTGCAATCAACTGAAATGGTAATATATCCATTCTTGGTGTGGCATCCTGCTATATCGCCTACATTGGCTTTTTTTACCGGAGCTATCCTAGTGAACAATCCGTCATCAGGATTATAGCTAAATAACTCTTTTAATCTGCTTTGTGTAACCATATGCCACCTCTAGGTGTTATGTTACACTAAAAGGGATTAATTGTTAACCCTCAAGCTTCCGGGCTGCAGTGATTACATTGTCAGCAATCATTTAGCCTTTAGCTTGCGGATTGCTGTTATGTAAGCCTCTGAACATTCCTCGCACTCATAAGGCTTGCCATCCTCGCAATTAGAACATCCCTTCATCCATTCATCAAAATGCTTGGCAGCAGCTTCTAGCCCGGCCTGGTAGCCCTTGGAGAATCGAGGGAACATATCTTGCCAAAACACATTAATCTGCATGGGTGTGTTTGTATTAGGATTCAATCTTGATTTATAGATTCTAGCAAATTCATCTCTGGCACTCATAATTCATCCACCGGCTTTGACCGTACCTGCAGCATTGCGTCTGCTATCTTATAACTTACAGTAGCCAGCCCTTCGCACGTTTCCGCATTAAACGAATCATTGCCTATGTCTCTGCATCTTCCAGTAATACGCCCCTGCAGCGCAGCCGTTGCAAACTGGTCGCGTAAGGTTGGCCTATCTGTTGATTTTGCACCTGCATTGTATCCATCATTGAATATATCAAAACACGATGGAGCATGGTTATATTGTTTAAACGCTTCTTTTGCACTCATAATAGACCTACAAGTCTAACAATCATTTCCGGCAAAAGCTCATTATTACCCAACCATCTTTGAGACCATAGATAGGGCCGCGAAGTATATGGGAAACCTGAACGGTTTTTTCATTGCCAGTGTAGCGCAATGGCATCCCCTCAGCCATTTCTGCTCCTGTGAATTCAGTTTCCTGAAGTAAAAGTTTATCCCACTCCTTAAAGCCTCTGTCATCTTTCCTTATCTCGAATGTTTTATGGCCAGTGTGTACAGCCTGGAATACTGCTGAATCAGTTTTTAATTGGTGTAACATGTTTCCTCCTAGCAATCATCGTCTTTAATCATGGCAGCCCTGACTGCTGCATATTTCTTTGCATCAATTTCAACTGTTTCAATGGGGCCACCATCTGCGCCGGTAAGCGCTGTTTCCTTCATATCCTTCCAGCCTGCGTTATTCTTTAACCAAAATAATGGGCCTGTTGCCTGGGGGCCAAATAGCAAACGAATCTCCACTGCTTTTTCCACAATTTGCTTGGCGTTTATTACTGTCGCACAAAACTGGTCTTTTAATCCATAACGTCTAAGGGTTTCAGTTGTCATATCCAAAGCCATTGCGAGGCCTGTTATGGTTGGTGGTTCCTTAATGTTACAGCCCTTTGGGCATTTCTCATCGCATTGGTGGTCTACCTTTGCGTAATAGGCATCAACTGCCTTTTGCATTTGTGCTGCAGTTTTAAATATGCTTGGTCTGCCGTCCTTATTCATCCAGTTGCTCCAAGTGGGACAGTATATCCCCTTCCATGCCGTTTTCCTGTTGCGCTATTTGTACCAGTGATTCGTTTCCAATGCCTGGTATTTCCGTGCGTAGCCTGCTGACCTTTTCACGGGTTGCCGGTGTTATGGTGCCATAGTCCAAATCGTTATCACTGCCGCTCATGGTTGGCTAATATAGTGGTGTAAGTCATTTATGGCAACTTGGCTTAATTATCAACCAGGTATGTTTTCGGTTTCAGTAAAGCCAAAACGCAGCACATCAACTGGAACACTGACAAATTGTTTACCGTTAATACTGACTAAATCTATATCACACATGGCAATATATTTAATCTTGAATACGGTGCCTTCTTTTATTGGTTCTTTCAATGGTGTAATTTCATCATCTTTAATTGAGAATGCACCTGTTATTGGAAATTTATTTGTATAGAAATTCATTTGTTCCTCCTGTTTGGCTTTCATTCTTGGTTGCATCTGTTCTTGCGGTGGTTGTTGTGGTTGGGTGCTCATGGTGCATCCTCTATCTGCTGCGCCCATAGCATTGCTCCACGCTTGCGGTTTCCTCCCTGTATGGCTATGCAACGCAGTAGGTGTTGTTTTTCTTCAAAAGTGCGCCCATACCATATATCTGGATCCTTTCTGGCAAACCCCAATAAGCTCACTCGCATATTGCCTTTCTCATACACCGATGATCCAAGGTTTTTCCAGCCTGGCACCTTCATGACAGCAGAAATTTGGTGCAGGCGCATACCACTGCAATATGGGCTGCTGCACGCAAATACAATTCAATAGTGTTCATATTATTTCCTTTGCATTAGCCCACTCGGTTTGAAATGCTAATTTCATGTCTGTGATTGAGTACATTGACTCTATAGCTAATGCATAACATTCTTCATCGGTTAATTTAAAATATTCACCCTTCGTTTTAACCATTGACCTGGCTACATCATAAGGATCCAATGCCTGTAATGCAGCCATTTCAATAATCGACTTCGCTTTCTTCATCTTATGTTCGTTCATTCCTTGCCTCCGAAATCATCCATGTGCTCAAGCTGCTCAATTGCCTGAGAAAGATATTCTATTATCTCAACTGGCTCTCCGCTTATTGATAGCAGGTTAAAGGTGCCGCATGGCTTCCGGCTTACAACAACCAAATCAAGTGGCTGCTTCGGTGCGTCCGGTGTTTTGGGAGTGCTTTTCTTTTTACCTGTGTCAATGCCTATTACATCAGCTGTCATTGTTCACTATCTCCTTTGCTGCTTCATATATGGCGGCGCATGGGTTGGCATATTTATATATGTATATTTGCGCTGTTCCACCTTGTTTGCACATCCAGATATAAACATCCAGCGCAGATGCTTTGGCTTGCTGAGTAGGGTTACCGTTGCTGTCTGTTTCGAGTAGGTCAAACCAAGGTTGCATGTCTCTGTTGCGGTCACCAAAGATTACATAGCATGAATTATGCACGTTGTTTATTTCAATCTTCTTGGCATCAGGATAAACATTCGCCGCTATCTTCGCATGTATTGCTGCATTACTCATGGCAAAGTATCCTCGGTTGGCTGGTTGGCATCTTCGCTTGGTGGCTTTACCGGGCATATTAATTCGCTATCCAATTCTTCCCAAGTAAAAGGAACTTCATTTCCAGTTGTGTAAAACTCAGTTTGTTCATTTGCATAATTGCGAGCTTCTACAATGTAAACATCATGCGTCCCTGTTTTATCAGCGACCCAATAATAACCGTCTTCCATTACACCTCCACTATATCAATGCCATGACAGGCGCGCAACAACTTTTTCTTGAGCCTGTACACGGGTAGCTTGGCTGTCATTGGTGACTTCACATCCTCAACAACCAGGTTTGTGTTCTCATCATTATAGCTGAAATCTGCTTTATAAAAGCAAATGTATTTGTTGTTAACGTGTATATCATAGCGTGGCTGTAGCTCCAGGTCGGTTATCTTGCCAGCTTTTAACATGAGCTTCAACTGAACATATCGCTGCTGCTCTTTCTGTGAGTCAAACCATACACCATCGTATAGCGTGCGCCTTGCGTTGTATTTACTCATCCATCACACTCCTTGCACGATCCTGTTTCCGATATTCCGCATCCATTGCAGCCACCTTCATTCTCTGGCCTGTAGAAGTTTACGGCATCAAAGTATTTATTGCACCTGATACATTGGCCTGCCCATTTGTATTGCTTGTCCATTGGTGGGTAATATTCTATTTTATCTGGTTTTTGCATCCATCACAACCTTTGTCTGACTTGCTTGTTGTGTGCTTACACCCAGCAGACCAGTCTGTTTTAATCATTACATGTCTTATCCTTTCGCACGGGTGCATATAAAAAAAACCATCCAGTGCAATGTGTTCACTTTTCCTGTTTTCTGTTCCAAGATTATCAGAGTGGCACTGATACCCACCAACATCAGAAAGCGACCCTTGCCTCAGCTTGTCCTTAATGTCTTTTCCTTTATCCCAATGTGATACAATATCAAACATAACCTCTCTCCTTCTTGCTGGCGAACATACAGTGCCGGCCTTTCATTAACGCAGCATTAAGCCTAATCCGCTTCCATCAATTCTGCCATCCTTGCAACACTCTCTGCATCCATCGTCGGCCAGTAAGTTTTGGCGAGGTGTCTACAGAACCCCATATACGCATCATGAAACACATCTTGACTCATTGATTCATAACTCAGGCTGCGTGGCGTTTTATAAACACATGGGCCAATGCCCGGGTAATTCAATGCTATCTCATCACACTCAACATCGGCCTCTATCTGTAGCCGCTTTAATACTGCGTGAGCCTGCATTCCCTCAAAATCATCAAGATTCTGAACGCACAACTCGCCCAAGGCATGAACAAGCCGGTGGAAGCCTGGATTGCGTGGCTTGCTAAAATCAGCAAAAACCAGATCGCCAACCTTATATCCACGCTCTTTCAATCCATCAATGGAAACTTGTGAGGCTGGCTGGAATCCACCCTTAACTACTCGCAATGGGAATTTCTGTCTAGCCATGAATGCACCTGCTGCTGATTTTATTAATCATCCACACAGCCTTATCAAATCACGCTGCCTTGTCTCATAAAGCCTGCGCCGCCCATCTGCTTTACTTTTGGTTGACTCAATAACGCCGCCCTTGACAAGTGATGATAGTGCTGCCTGCACGCTCGATAACGGTATGTTGAACCTCTTTGAAATCCACCCGGCAGAGTATTTGCGCCCTTCGCGCATCATTTGAAATAGCTGCTCATTTAGATTCATTTTGTCTCCTTTAGAAGTCTGAGTAGTTCGCCTTCAATCCAGCCAAGATCGCCTTTTTTCCATAATGGCGAAGCCCTTAGAACCACCCCTTCCACGCCTTTTCTTAATCTATCATAATTCTTTGTTAAGTGCTTAAGCTCTTTGTTATTCATTTAATTAACCCCACTGTGCAGCCATAGCATCTGCAATACCCGGGAATGTCCGGCTTCTTAATCTTTCCCTATCCGGCCCGGGCGGCATGCGATGAATGAAAGACCATTCTTTATGCTCGTCTGTTCCTTTTTCTGGCGGTATCAGTTTATTGGTAGGCGCAAGGTCTGGAAGCCCTATAAGCTCGAATCCGGTTGCCTTAAATGCTTTATCACCGAACCACCAAGGTTGCACAATTTGTCTGTACCCGGGCTTTATTAACTCCCGGGCATGACAGTGCATTATTGGATTCTCAATGGCTTTTTTTGGAATGTCTGCATCCCTCAATTTTCTATAAAACTCAGCACCATCAAATAATTCTCTCCACATTTGAACAAGCGTTTTCCCGGGCGGTGGAACCTTCATCCACCGAACCCCTGCGTTGGTAAGTCTTTTACATACTGGATGTGCTATCATCATATCCCACCCATCATCAAGGTGATTTAACACATCATCTTTAATATGCCATTCTGGATGGCCTCCACTGCAATCAACAATATCGCATGAATAAGCCTCGTGCCCAATCTTTCGGAATGCTTTTGTAACAACCTGGCTTTCCTCGCATGCAACCAATATATTCATAGCTCCAACACGCCTTCTTTCACCATAATAATCTGAGTCCGAATAACACCTTCAAGATGCCAGCGTTTAAGCTGATCCTGTGTCCATTCTGTTTTGGCTCGAAAATCAACTGCGTCATGGCATCCACTGCAAGCATACGCGCCGTGAATGTTTAAATGCTTCATAGCCATTCCTGCGCCGCCTAAATGTGCAAGAATAGTTGTTTCTGGATTTCCATTGCATGATCCTGGCAGCCTGATCTGGCATATCTGATCTTTTGCGCTGCGGGTATATTTATCTTGCTTGCTCATACAGTACACCTCAAAGCCAGAACCCCATCATGTAGCTTTGCGGCACTTGTCGGCATCTTAAATGCATTGTTATTATAGTTATGCTTGTCAAATGTCTCAGTATTCCTTGCCCATGAGTAAATGACATTCTGCGAGATTTTAGGATACTTTTTGCGTGCAGATTTGATTCCGTTTTCCCTGTAATATGCAACAGCCTTTTTCTTGAATTGGTCGCTATATCCCTTCGCCTTCTTTTTCGGTGGCTTGGTCTGCCTTACCACTTCTGTTTTTGATGTGTTGAAATCATAGGCTATCTCAAGCACGCCTATGCCTGATTCTCTTAGGGCTTGCCAATCTTCTCTCATAAAACACCTCTAAAAATCATTAAGCAACATGGCAACGGTTTCGGGTTATCACAGTGAAAGCTGTTTTCGCTTGTCGATGCACAGTGCCTATTTCTAACTCTAATATCTCCGCCGTTGGTGTTGCGCTTTACCCATGCAACACTAAACCCAGTAAGCTGTGAAACCCCCTCAATAGTGAATAAAGGCCGGAGCTGCTGCGCTTCCCATACCTGTCTCGCTGTGGCTGTCATACTCTACCTCAATATCCTTCCCGTGGTTTCTTTACCTTACAGCCACCGGGGTCACCTCTGCTAAGTTTTGGCAATACAAATTCACCACTCTCAATTTTCTCCATCATTTTAACCCTGCACTCTTCGCTACATGCATCAGGCATTTCGTCTGGGCATGTGTCATCATGATCAATAGAAGTATATCGACTCCAGTTAGAGCTCCAAAAATCAACATTGCCACAAATATTGCATTCATATTTGGTGCGTCTAAGGTGATCGGTTTTATGATGTTTTATAGTCACTATATTTCACCTCCAAGCGATTGATACGCTTCCTCAAACTTTGGCCGAAATTGGAATTGCGCCTGCTTATCTGTCATCCGACACAACTCCATCCATGAACCAGCTTTATTGAGTGCCTTGGTTATTAACGGATCATCAAACTCTGGATATTCATTCATTGGAACCAAGCCTATTTTTGATACCAGAATATCCCAAGGTGATTGACCGGCTGCTTTGCTTCCTTTGCTTCCTTTGATGCCATGACTCCATTCTGCATTAAAAGACTGCCAACCCCTATCTATTGCCGCCCTCAATGCCTGCTCAACTGTTACCCCTGCTTTGGCAGCCTGATTAATCAATCCAGTGAATGCAGTTTGTGAGAACTTTGTTTTCCGTTGTAGAATAAAGTCATTCCAAACCTGTTCATCAACATCATCAGGCCGAACGG
>JAGLOJ010000064.1 GCA_023139045.1 Candidatus Sabulitectum sp. | reverse complement strand
ACCCACATTTTTCAACTGCACCCTACTGGAAGCAAAATGCGTATCGCAGTGGGGCTTTACGATACAAGCGTTTCACCGGAGGTGACCATAGGCACTTCAGAGATAGACTTCTACGGGCTTACTCATGGTTCAAGTACCTGCAGGAACCCTGAGTACAGAGATGTTTTCTTCAGATGGAATCCTGAAGTTGGTGATATTGGTCCTCACAGGCTTGAAGCACGCGCCGCATCATGGGCTGGTGAACCTGACAGAAGTGACAATACCGCTCGAATGACCTTTCTGATAGAGCCCAATGACTGGGCCACAGAGGTTCGTGGAGACCCCTGGGACATGACCGAAGCAACCTCCAGCCCACCTGCATGGTATACTGACGATATCTCATCAATGTACGGGTGGACCGCCTCTGCATATACTGATTCCGTATCAGGAATGTTTGAGGGCACCGTAAATCGCAGGCACCTTGACGACAACAGAATGTATCTGAATCTCAATAGTGAAGAGATTGACGGAGACTCTTATCACTATTTCAGTCTTATAGCGAAAACCCAACAGAACTGCGATGTTTATCTCGGGTGGAAAGACAGCAACAACAACACCGGTGAAGAGGAAATAGGTGAACTCAGCTCCAACTGGGGAAGAACACCTGTGGCTGACCTGAGCACAGAATGGCAGGGGCGTTGTATCACTGAACTCTGGTTGTCTTTCAGACTTGGCGGCCTTGAATCCATGCCGGTCAGAGTCGGCTGGGTCAGGCTTCTGAATGGTGAGTTGTGAAATACTCAACAGCATTTCTTCTGATGGTGTTCTCTGCTTCATTTGCCTTCGATGCAAAACAAAATGACTGGTCTGGAGGTCCCGGCGTTCCGGGGCCTCACCAATACTGGCATAACACATTCCTCAGTGAAACCCATGTTACCTGGGATAGCGATGAAGGCCTGATCTACCTGGACATCAAGTCAAACAGGCACCCTGTTGGAGCTGGGGTTCCCGGCACATACTTTGTACATTCCGCAGATATTAACGGAGACGGAAACATCGATATAGTCACCAGTTCTTCTATTGGAAAAAAACATGTATGGTTCGAGAATGACGGTACTGGTAACAACTGGATTTCCCATGTGATTGTTTCTGGAGGAGCATATTGTCGTGCTGCCTTTCCGCTGGATGTCGATGGTGATGGAGATCTTGACGTGATTGGATCCAGCAATGATGTTTTCTGGTATGAGAATACCGATGGTATAGGCGTGGTCTGGGAAGTCCATTTCATCGGTTCATTTCCATCTCCGGACTACCTTTGCGGAGCAGACATGGATGGAGATGGAGACAACGATGTTGTAGCAGCGAGCTATTCCATGGGTGTTGGAATAAGCTGGTGGGAGAATCAGGATGGCTCAGGTTCATCCTGGCAGAAGCATATTGTAACCGACTATGAAGATTTTGATAATTTTGAAGAGCTTTACCTTGTAGACCTTGATCTGGATAACGATATGGATATTCTCAGTGCTTCATGTGTATTCAGTGATAGTGATACGAATAGTATCAGAGCTTCTTTATCCCAATACGATGCATTGTGGTTCTGGGAGAATGTTGATGGCATCGGATTGCAGTGGGTCGGGCATGAGATCGAAATCAATTCTGAATATGGTGGACCTAAATCTGTCCACAGCGGAGACATCGATGGGGATGGGGATCTCGATGTCCTCGCTGTTGATGCAAATCCACCTATATGGGGGAGGGTCTACTGGCTTGAGAACATGGATGGCTCCGGCGAAATCTGGAAGCAACACATGATTAATGATGATTTCGTTGGTGCTTCAGCCATCCGTGCAGTCGATCTGACTGGAGACGGGTATCTGGATGTACTGGCTTCTTCCGGCTATGCCTGGGGGGACTTCAGAGTTGCATTCTGGGAGAATGTTGACGGAACCGGAACACAGTGGTTGGAACACAGCCTTGATTCAGGTTACGACTGCCAGGATGTTCAAGCCGCCGACATCAATAATGACGGGGCAATTGATGTAATCTCCAACAACGGCAATGGCGCAGTCTACTGGATCTCATTTGAGAATGAGGATTCCGGATGCCTTACCTCTTCCATCCTTGACATTGGGCACTATCCAGAGTGGCAGTCTGTCGACTGGGTGGGTATCGAGCCGGCGGGTACTGACATGTACTTTACTGTGAGAAGTAGTAACGACCCTGATAACCTGGGAACCTGGTCAGATTACATCTACGAACCAGGCAGCCTTGCAGGTTATATCGGCGACACTCACAGGTACATTCAGTATGCTGTTCTCATGGAAATGGATTGTCCGATCGGCACCCCGGTTCTTGATGAGATATCATTTCAGTTCGCCTTTCTTGGCATTGAAGAAGAAGAACAGAATGAAATGGTACTTCTGCCTGTAACTCCCAGTCCTCAGAGAGGATGTCCATCTCTTTCCTTTGTTGTCTCTGAGGCACGCTTTGCTGAACTTGCGGTCTATGACCTTACGGGCAGACAGGTGTATTCTGTATCGGATCTGTGGCCTGCCGGCGAACACGCTGTGAATCTCCCTGCTCTTTCCCCCGGTACATACATGGTTCGTCTTACTTCAGAGGGATTTGAGCAGGCTGGCAGATTTGTGCTTCTGAATGGTGAGTTGTGAAATACTCAACAGCATTTCGCAGTGATGACAAAGGAAGAACCCGGGATTTACCCGGATTCTTCCTTTATAAATTAGCGTAGCGACTGTGCTTTTTCCATAGCTTCCATGGCCTGGTTGTTGCGGCCAAGGGTACTGTAAGTCTGAGCAAGGTACTCGTAATAGTCTGCATTGTCTCCGTCATACTGAATAGCGTTCAACAATGCCTGAAGAGCGTCAGTATCATCCTCAAGACGAATGTAGCTGGCATATATCATGTACCAAGCATTGGCATATTCATCGTTTGTCAGATCATCCATCGCTGTGAGCTGTTCCATAACCTCTATGGACTCATTGTACTGCTCCATTATGAAGTTGGCATGACCGATCATGGCAAGCACCTGATAAGTGTTACCCATCTGGGCTCTGCACAGCTCAAGCGCAGCAATACCCTCGTCGAATCTCTCCATCTCAATGAAAGTAAATCCTCTTGTCAGAAGAACACCGGCCTTCATTTCGGCTGCGTCTTCCTCCGCAATCCAACCCTCTTCCACACCGGTATCAATGGCGGCAAGAGCATCATCATAAATGGCAAGAGCTTTGTCGTACTGCTCTGAGAGAATGTAGAATTCAGCCAGACCTGTCATAAGGTCGGCACTGGAGGGATCAACTTCAATACCTCTTGTGTAGATAGCAACGGCCTGTGCCATGTAATCTGCAGCGGCGGCTTCATCTTCACTGTTCATGTAGAGGTTTTTCAGGATTGATCCTGCATTGTAGGAAGAGAGAACTACGCTGTGAACCATCCGGGCTTTCTCTGTATTAAGCTGCTCGATAAAAGCAGGATCCTGAGACTCGGCAATGTTACCCCGGATAACGTCCATCTGAACAGATGCAAGCTCGATGGATGCTTCAAAAAGAGCAATTGCTTCCTCATAGTTTTGTCCATCAAGGGCAATATCGCCCAGCATTTGATTAAACTCGGGGCGCTCAGGAACAATTGCCGCGCCTGTTTCAAGCATGCTGATGGCGTCCTCTGTTCTACCTTCCACATAGTACTCGGAAGCGGTGTTGTAGAATGCAGGCCAGTAGTTTGTCATGTTGGCTGCCATGAGAGGGTCAAGTTCGTAAGCCTGCGTAAAAGAAACGGCAGCCTCGTCCCAGATGCGCATCATGCTGTATGCTCTGGCCTTCCAGTACCAGACTTCCGGGTTGGACCCTTCTCCGTTGGCAATTACGCTGTCGGCAAGATGAATAGCCTCATGGTACTCACTATTCTGTATGTGAACCTTAATACCGGTAACCGCAGGAGATGAACAGCCAGCAACTATAAGAAGTCCAGCAACCACGGAAACCCAAAGTTTTGCGAGATTCAAATCAATCCTCCATTCAGACAATATTCACGAATTAACAAAAAAATGCCTCAAGGCACATCATGTGGAAATCTGCTTCATCATGATGTTGAAGTCAACTCTCGCCCCCTTGACCAGAGTCGTGATTCGTAGCAGAGTAAATAGTTGAATAAGAACTTGTCTGACGGTGTACATTGAGCAGATATTCAGACATCCTGATCCTAAGGGGGGTCTATACTGAATTGCTTTCTAATTCCATTTTTGTTGCTGCGGGGGGTCATCTCTCTTCTTCCATTTCAGGTGGAAAGCTTCACCAGTGAACCGGGTGAAAGACTTGCTCTTGTAAGCAAAGAGCAGCAACTCATTGTGTTCCTTGATGATGGGCAGGAAGCAAATCTTTCACTTGTCTCTACAGGAACACCATCCAGATATGCCACTCCAAGCGGCGATTTTGAGGTTCTCTACAAAAGATGGTGTCCCGTATCAAGTACATACAGAGTCAGAATGCCCTATTGGCTGGCCATCGAGGATTCAGGGGCAATAGGCCTCCATCAGGCCTCCCCTTCGGTAGAACATCGACTTGGCGAACCGCTTTCTCACGGATGTGTTCGACTTGGCTTTTTCACCGCCAGGTGGGCTTACTTCTGGCTCCCTGTCGGCGCCAGGGTGATAATCAGATAAGATCGGGTCTTGATTGTTCCAGGCCGGTAACAACTTCTTTTATTTTCTGTGCGCTGGAGTCCGACATGACAAGAATAGCCTTGTCGGTGGAGACCACGCTCACGTTGTCCAACCCGATTACCACAGTCAGCCTGCCGGTCTCATCGAATACAAGTGTGTTTTCTGAATCGATTACAAGGCTCTGACCTTTTGAAACTCCAGCACATCTGGCACCCGGCCAGTCGCCGATATCGCTCCAATGGAACAGTGCCGGTACAACTACGGCTTTGTCGGTCTTCTCCATTACACCGTAATCAATAGACTGGGATTCAAGGTCTGAGTATTTCTCCAGGGATGGAGACGTTGTGTCAGGCAGCTGCTGTATGTCCTTGTAGAGCCCGGGCATATGCTTTTTGAATTCCTCAAGGAAACTGTTAACTCTCCATATAAACATTCCAGAGTTCCAGAGGTAGTCTCCTGATTTCAGATACTCGGCAGCAGTTGCTGCATCAGGTTTCTCCCGGAAGCTTTTCACTCTGTTGCCCGGGTGGATTTCCTCACCGGTCTGCAAGTAGCCGTAGCCTGTTGCGGGATTATCCGGGGTGATACCTATTGTGCAGAGATAACCCTTTTCAGCAAGCGCAACGGCATTTTTCATTGTTTTCTCAAAACCATCCACCGGTTCGATTTTATGATCACTGGCGGCAACTATCATTACGCTTTCACCAAAGCCTCTTCGCTTCAGGGTTTCAGCGGCCCAGCCAATACAAGCAGCGGTGTTCCTGCCAACAGGCTCAAGAAGAAGATTGCTTTGTGGAAGCAGGGGAAGCTGATTTGCGGCAATAGTTTTGTGATCTGCGCCGGTAACAACCAGTACACCCTCCGGCCCTGAAATATTTGCAAATCTGGCTGCAGTCTTCTGAAGCATAGTGCCGCCACCGAGAAGGTCCATGAATTGTTTTGGACGTGACTTTGTTGATGCAGGCCAGAACCTTGTTCCACGTCCTCCAGCCATTATTACCGCAAAGATTCTTTTCATCTTTCTATCCCCACAATCCACGAGTCGCTGGTAGTTGAAAGAGTTCCACCGGTTAAGTCTGCAAAGAAGCATTGCTGCACCTCCGGTAAAAAAAGCACTTCCAGTGGTTTCAGTTCGATCTGCCCGGGTTCGACTTTCTGCATGTAATAAGAGCCTGCATCAAGGTAATTTCCTGATACTTCAACGGCTCTCCCCATCGTTTCCCAGTTAATTGCCGAGAGCCCCTGCTCTACATGAAGCTCCCTTGGATTCCCGCTTGTGTCTTTTCTGGCATAATCCCAGAGACGGTAAGTAACTGTACAGTTCAGCTGAACTTCCAGTACTGTCAGCCCGGCGCCAAGAGCATGAATAGTTCCCGCAGGCAGATGGACAAAGACACCGGGTTCTCCATTGATATGCTGCAGTATGCTTTCTACCGACCCATCCTCTACGGCCTTACTGAACTGGAGTGGTGTTGTTCCTTCCTTTGCTCCGTGCATTATTTTACCATGGCCCTCAAGAACAACCCATGATTCATCTTTCATGGGTATTGTTCTATCTTTACCGGGATGCACCTGTACTGATAAGTCTCTGGCTGCATGAAGAGTTTTAATAATGAAGGGGAACGAATCCAGGGGAAAGAATTCATCGGCTTTTCTGCAGTCTCCCTGATTATTCTCCAGGATCGTGTCACTGAAGAACCGCCAGATCTCCCCAACCGGCTCCCCGCCCGCTTTTTCAGGGGGAAGAGAACCCCATATTCTACTGACCTTCTGAGGAATACATTTATAGATCATGATTTACCTGTAACTCTAATCAGGGCATCCATAATATGTTTGCCTGTACTGTCTCGCTCTGGATGCCATTGAACACCAATCACCCTTCCATCCCTGCCTTCAATAGCTTCTATAAGCCCGTCACTGCTTCTTGCCGATGCTGAATATCCCGGTGGAACATCTTCGAGAACTTGATGATGAGAAGAGGAAACAACAATTTCATCGCCAAACAATGAATGCAGCAAGGTGCCGGAGTTGATATAAACAGTATGGCTGGCAGGTTCAGTTGCAGAGCCATCGTGAAACACACCTGTATCCGGAATGTCCTGTATCAGGGCCACGCCTTCTGCGATGCCGATAAGCTGCATGCCAAGACAAATTCCAAGGATCGGCATATTGAGTTCCCTTGCAGCGTGATAGAGTTTCAAATCCCAGGTGGACCGATAGGGTCTTGGGTTTCTGCTTCCCTCATCTTCTCTGCCAAACAGGTGTGGAGAAGGATCTCCACCGCCGGTGAGAACAAGCATGTCAAAGTTTCTCAGAATATCTACAGGAGTAACACTTTTAATCGGCAATACTGCCAGTGGAAGCAGCCCCGGTTGGTCAAGCAATGCGGTATAGCTGTGATTCAGCCCATACTGAAATGGACCATACTCTTTCTGAATTTCTTTCTCATTGTCGTGCCAGACCTGGGTTACAGCTACTTTTATCAAGATTCTACCCGCCGATTTCAGTCATTCTTCTAACCGCTGCCTCAGCCCGCTCTGCAAACTCGGCGGGAATTTGAATTCCGCAATCCTGCGACTCAAGAGCTTTCAATACAAGCTCAGGGGTTGTGTAGCCCATGTCATCACAGATTATTTTTCCAGCAGCAAGAAACTGCCGGTCGGGGAAAAGAGTTTCCAGCCGGTAGATCATACCTTCCTCGGTACCGATAATGAATTTCACGGCCCTGGATTTCTCTACGTGCCGGATCATTCCACCTGTTCCAAGAACTTCGTCCGCCTCCCGGAGGAATACTGAAGGGGATTCCGGATGAACCAGAACTTCCGCATCAGGCCACTCTGCCATTTTCTCACGAAGGTCACGAATATCAGCACCGCTGTGAGCATGGCAACCACCTGGCCAGATATGAAGTGTTTTGTCTGTCTGACTGGCAACCCAGGTGCCCAGATTTCTGTCAGGCCCAAAAATAACTTCATCGGACGGAGCTGCCTCAACAACTTCAACAGAATTTGCACTGGTGCAGCAGGCCCATGTTTCTGCTTTAAGATCAATGGTTGAATTTACATACATGACAGCTTCTGCGCCGGGATGCTTCCTCTTCATTTCTCTGAGATCGGCGCCGCTCATACATGCTGCCAGTGAACAATCAGCATCAGGTGCAGCCAGTACAACTGTGCTTTCCGGAGAAAGAAGTTTTGCAGTCTCAGCCATGAACTTGACCCCGCAGAAAATAACAAGCTCGGCGGATTCCCTGGCTGCAATTCTGGAAAGCTCCAGAGAGTCTCCAACAAAATCCGCTATATCCTGTATTACACCGGGCTGGTAACTGTGCGCGAGAATTATAGCTCCGCGTTCCTTCTTCAGTCTCTCGATCTCTTCCCATATTCTGTTAGGCATTTTAGTCTCTTTCTTCTCTGGCAATTATGCCCCCACCCAGCACCACATCTCTCTGGAACATAGCTCCAACCTGCCCCGGGGCCACAGCCTTCTGAGGGTTGTGAAACTCAACCCTTGCGCGACTGCCATCTTCATCTGCAATTACATCAGCCATTGCTGCCGGTTTGCGGTAGCGGGTCTGAACCAGACAGCTGAATCTGTTTTCAGCAGGTCTCTTCAGCCAGTTGATATTATTCAGAATACAGATTTCACTGTAAAGGTTCTCCTCGTTTCCAATAATGAGTCGATTCTGCCCGGGGTCCAACTCTATCACGAACTTCCTGGAACTGTGGGCTCCAAGCCCTCTCCTCTGCCCCGGTGTGTATCCATCAAGGCCGTTGTGCACGCCAACTACCTTGCCATCGGTGTTCACTATGTCACCTGGAATTCCCTCGTTACCCCTCTGGAAGCAGAGATCCTGACTTTCCTGTGTGACAAAAGGAAGACCCTTTGCCAGCACTTCCTCTCTCACATCAGTTTTCATGCTTTCTGCCAGAGGAAAATAGCAGCGGTCAAGAATTTTTCCTGGTACCAGCGAAAGAAAATAAGACTGATCCCTGGACGGATCACTGCCTCTTTTAAGAATACCGTTGTGATATTTTGCATAGTGTCCAGTGGCCAGAAACTCATTGGCCTGCAGCATGGAGAATGGAACAGCCAGTTTAACTTTTGCGTTGCAGAGAGCACACGGGTTGGGAGTCTGCCCCCGACTGTAAACCTTCCTGGTAAATTCTCTGATCTCCCTGCTGAACAAATCCTGCGCATCTGCCACGATGAATTCAATACCAAGTTTTTCACAGGATTCCCTCGCCTGATCCGGTGCATTCTTCCCGGCAGTATTCACATAAACGGCTCTGACGTGTGTAAATAGCTGACTGCAACGAAGAAGGGCGGCTGTAGAATCCACGCCGCCCGAAAGACAAACAAGCGCCTTATCAAGCACCTTCTCAGGCACCGAACTTTGCCAGTCTTCCTGCGGCAGCCAGAAGCAGAGACATCAGTTCATAACCCTGAAATGTACCCAGAGCACCGGATGCTGCCTCTCTCTCTGTAAAGCGTCTACTCCAGCCGGTTCTCTGTGGTCCGCCGTGGATCAGAACCGGCACAGGATGCCAGCTGTGAAGCTTCATGGGGCAGGGAGTGGAATGGTCACCGGTAATACAGATAACATCGAAACCACACTCAAGAAGCCCTGGAACAGCCTTGTCAAATTTCTCTATTTCAGCTACTTTTCTCTTGTGGTCTCCATCTTCCCCTGAACTGTCTGTGTACTTGTGATGGAGGAAAACGAAATCTTTACCGTCTTTCAGTGCATTTTTTGCAGCTTGGATTTCACCGGTGAGATCAGCCGGATCGGATTGATACTGTGCCATTCCGGCAAGGGATGCAACACCTCTGTACATGGGATAAAGAGCTACTGCTGCAGGTTTCAGCTTGAAACGATCTGTCAGTGTTGGAAGAGCCTCATGGAGGGCGAAACCTCTGAGAAGCAATCCATTGGCAGGAGTTTTGTCCTTAAGGATCAGTGAGGCCTTGCCGATAAATTGGCGAACTACCTCAACAGCACGCTCTGCACCGGGAGCTGTGGCAGTAACAGGCAGTGGTTTTTCACCAACCAGACCGGGGTCGGTATCGTGAATGCTTTCCGAGAGACCTGCTCCCCGGAAGATAACACAAGCTCTGTGTTCTTTCACCGGCTCAACAAAAACCTCAACTCCTGGAATTGTAATGTGCTTGAGTGCCTCTACCAGCTCAGTGCATAACTCCGTTGAAATTCTGCCTGCTCTTCTGTCGAGAATAACCTCACCATCCCCAAGAGAGCAGAAGTTGATTCTGGCTGCAAGATCGCCATGCTGCAGTTGAAATCCTATACCCAGAGCTGCAAGGGCACCTCTTCCAACAAGGTACTTCACCGGATCATATCCAAAAAGAGCCAGGTGTCCGGGACCGCTGCCGGGAGTAATACCCCTGCCCACTGGAAACTGCTGCCCCAGTGCCCCGCCAAGGGCAAGTTTGTCAAGGTTGGGAGTTTCTGCTTTTTCCAACGGTGTAAGCCCGCCGAATTCCGGAATGGGAATATCTCCCACGCCATCCATCACCGCAAGAAGTATTCTGCCGCCGTGATTAAGAGAGAGTTGTGATGCTAGATTTGTAGACATCTAGACTCCTTCCCGGTGGTATTCGATTGAGTTCCCGGTGGTTATCTCACCTGCTGCGAATGGCTCCTCCCCGGCCTGAAGCAGTAACTCTGTTACTTTTTCCGGCTGTGAAGTGGTAATAAGAAAACCCGCGCCCAGGTTGAATGCCCTGCGCATTTCCACTTCAGAAATACCGCCGAGTTCTTTAATCAACTTGAAAATCGGTGGAACGTCCCAGCCCGGAGTAATGAGAGCGCCGCAACCCTCGGGCAGAATTCTTACAAGATTACCGGGAACACCGCCACCGGTTATGTGCGCCATGCCTGTGACAAGCTCCTGATCAAGAAGAGGTTTCACCTGACTCAGGTAACTGCGATGGACTTTCAACAGCGCCTCGCCTACAGTATCCTCTCCGAGAAGCGAGTGGTGATCTGATACGGTAAGACCTGCCTTTTCAAAGAGAACTGTACGTGCAAGAGAAAAACCATTTGTGTGCAACCCGTTTGAAGGAAGACCTATGATCCTGTGTCCGGGAACAACAGCGGAACCATCAATGATCCGGCATCTGTCAACAGAGCCCACAATGGTTCCAGCAACATCATAATCTCCTGAATTGTAAAACCCCGGCATTTCTGCGGTTTCACCGCCCAGGAGGGCACATCCGTTCTCTGAACAGGCCTTCGCAAGACCGGTGACAATCTGAGCTGCAACCTCTGCATCCAGTTTGCCGCAGGCAATGTAATCCAGGAAGAAAAGAGGACGGGCCCCCTGCACCAGAATATCATTTACACAGTGATTCACGAGGTCGCAACCAACTGTAGAATAATCACCCATCAATGACGCAACCTTCAGCTTTGTACCCACACCATCCATGCTGGCAACAAGAACAGGTTGGGTCATGCCGGGAAATTCCGCTTTGTAAAGGCCACCGAAATGACCCAGCTCAGAAAGAACATTGTCATTGAAAGTTTTCTTAACTTCCCTCTTCATCAAATCAACAGCTCTGAGGCCCTCATCAATATCAACTCCGCTGTTCCTGTAGTCGATTGCACTCATTCTTTTATCCTGTCCAGCTGATTGGTGGAAAGATAAAAACCAAGTCTCTCATCAATTTCCGATTTGCCCAGGGTACGCAGAGCTTCAACACCAAAACCGCAGATGGCAAAACTGGCTGTAACCGAACCGTAACAGAGACCACGGGCAATGTTCTTGAAAGTTAGTTCTCCTCCCACTCCTGCAAGAAATCCAAGCATTCCAGCCGCAAAACTGTCTCCCGCACCTGTCGGGTCAATCACCTTCTTGACCGGGCACGCCGGCAGCAGGAACGGTTGAGGCCCGCCAAGAACCATCACACCGCTTGCTCCAAGCTTGATTACAACAAACCTGGGGCCCCGTTTCAGTATGTATCTGCCAGCTCTGAACAGATCATCAGAGCCTGATAACTGCCTGGCCTCGGAGGCATTCAGAAAGAGAAGATCAACTTTTTTTATTGCCTGGAGAACAACTTCCTTCTTGTGCTCAATCCACAAATTCATGGTGTCCATTGCAATCCAGGTTGGGTTCTCAACCTGATCAAGAACCTGCAACTGAAGATCAGGATCAATGTTGGCAAGAAACACATATGGTGTCTTCCGGTATTCTTCGGGAAGAATCGGCTTAAAGCTGGCGAAAACACCCAGCTCTGTCCGGATTGTCCTGGCATCACCGAAATCGGGACCGTATACTCCCTCCCATCTGAACGTGGGTCCGCGACCAATGGTCAATCCCTCGATATCAACATTTCTTTCCTGAAGAAAATCTCTTTCCATGCTGGGAAAATCAGGTCCTACAACACCGACAATACGAACCCTGGAAAGCTGTCCTGCAGCAAGACCGAAGTAAACAGCTGAACCTCCAAGGGTATCCTCAACTTTTCCCGCAGGAGTGGTAAGGGTATCAAGAGCTACAGAACCAACTACAAGAACAGACATGACTGTTCCTCTCTACATTTTTTCCGGAGCGCGAACTCCAAGAATTGTTAATAGATCACTAAGTGTACTTCGCACGGCCATACACAGTGTAAGCCTGGCAGCAGTTGTTTCATCATTATCAGGATCAATAACTTTGTGATGCTGGTAGAAACCATGGAAAGCCCTGGCCACTTCAGCCAGAAGCTCAGGTATCCGGTGGGGTTCCAGGGCAGTGGCTGCTGCTGAAACTCTCAGGGGCATTGTCTCAAGAAGCCTCATGAGATTTCTCTCCCTCTCACCGGTAAGAACAGACAGTAACCTGCCTGGATCACTCACAAGAAGAGACTCAGGATCGGATACTTTCCTGAGTATCCCAGCTATTCTGGCAAAGGCATACTGAACGTAGAACACTGGATTCTCATCGTTTTCTGCTCCGGCGACTTCCAGGTCGAAATCCATGTGCGCTTCAGCTCTCCTGGTGAGAAAGATGTACCGCACAACATCAGCGGAACCCACTTCGTCAACAAGATCCCGGAGAGTTACAAAGTTGCCGGCCCTTGTGGACATTTTAACCTTTTCCCCACCCCTGATCAGTGTAACAAACTGATGAAGAATTGTTCGAAGGCGGGTGGAAACTTCAGCTTTTCCAAGCAGCTCTCCAAGAACAGTTTCAACATCTTTACAGGTGTCTATGTGATCGGAGCCGAAGATATCCACTATCAAATCAAAACCTCTGCGGAACTTATTAAGGTGGTAGGCAATGTCAGGCATTCTGTATGTGTATGTACCGTCTTCCCGTACAATCACTCTGTCATCAGGACGACCCAAATCAGATAATTTCAACCAGATCTTCCTGGGATCGTCAGCGTCTTTGTAAAGCAGCTCTTTGTCTCTCAGCAGGTCAATGGCTTCCTCAACTGCATCCGGAATCAGCTCACTCTCAGCAAAATACCTGTCAAATGTGATGCCAAGAAGCCTCAAATCATCACTGATCAGAACAAAGGCCCTGCTTCCCGCATACTCTCTGAACAGATCCTTCTGATCCGGCCACTTCAGCGAGTCTCCTTTGTCTTTTCTGAGATCCTCTGCCCATGTTATTATGTACTCACCCTGATAACCTCCCTCGGGAATTTCCATGGAAACTCCAAGAAGGTTCAGATATCTGGCTGCCAGTGATTCAGCCAGTTTGTCTATCTGCCTGCCTGCGTCATTGAAATAGTACTCTCTCTGAACAGTCCACCCCACTGCTTCCAGCAGTCTGGAAACAGCATCACCGAGAACTGCCTGGCGGCAATGCCCAACTGTAAGTGGACCTGTGGGATTAGAGCTGACAAACTCTACAAGAGCCGTCTTCCCCTTTCCCTCGGATGGTATGAACTGACCAATTCCGCCACGGGCTGCGATCACAGTGAATTCTGCCAGATATTCCCCGGAGAGTGTTATGTTCAGAAAACCAGGTCCATCAACTGATACTTTCTCCACCTGAGGAAACTGACTGCTGATGGCGGAAGCCATCACCGCGGCAATATCCCCGGGAGACCTTTTCAGCTTCCCGGCGAGAGGCATTGCAGAACTGCAGGCCAGGTCGCCAAAAGAGAGGTTTCTGGATGGTAGAACCTCAACTGAATGAATCTCTGTCTGAAACTTCTCGGCCAGCACCGCCTGCATGGCGGAAGCCAGGTCAGCCCTGATCTGAAGGGGAGATATCAAAGGTAAACTCCTCATCTGTTTGCTGTCCTGATTCGTCTTCAAATTTCATTGTTGGAGCATCACTCCAGAGTGATTCTATGTTGTAGTACTTTCTCACTTCGGGAAGAAAGATGTGGACCACCAGATCAACGAAATCCAGCAGTATCCAGCTACCCTCATCGAAACCTTCCTTGTGGTGAAGTCTCCATCCCAGATTCCTGGCAGTTCTTTCAACATGATCTGCTATTGCTCTGCTCTGTATTCTGTTGTCAGCTGAGACAATCAGAAAGATGTCCATGGTGAGTGGAAACTCTGACATATCCAACGCCAGAACGTTGTATCCATGACGTTGATGAACAGCTTCAACTATCTGTTCGAGTACATCAGGTTTATCTTTCTCAGTGTTCAAGAAATCCTCCGATCATTAGCCCGCTTTCGGGTTTTAGTCTCTGTATGGTATAAAATATGAGGGATCGTCCCGATCCCTTCCCAGAATTATGGTTACATCCACCGGCGCGGTCTGCCCGACCGGCGGAAGCATCATAACAACAGAAGAGTCACCAATGCCTATAATGCCTGCCACTTTCCTGGCAGCGGCAAAGGATGTATCGTGGGAAATAATCACAGTCACACTGTAATCCATCTCCTCGGCATTCAGCGGTGGACCGGGGGCATAAAAAGTAACATCCCCGCCTCGGGTCTCAAGAAAGCTCTGTGCTCGCCCGGCAAGATCTGATACCCCGGCACCGTTCCGAACCTCGATGCGAATTGTGTCCGGTGGTGGAGTGGAATCGTTGAACTGAAATGCCGACACCAGTGAAAGTGGAACATGATCAGCCTGGAACCAGGAAGGTGAATACACAACAGCAAGAGTAACCAGACATCCGGCTGCAAGAGAAATAAGCACAACAGGAAACACCCTTCTGCTTTTCTTCCTTTTACGCCTGGTTGAAGCCTTGCCCAATTATTTTCCTCCAAAATATGCTGAAAGCTGCTCATGAGCCATCTCAAGGGACTGGGAAACAACTCTAATCGCACCCACTGTAGTCATGAAGTTTGTATCACCATTCCACCGGGGAAGCATATGAAGATGAAAATGAGCTGGTATTCCCGCCCCACCGGCGGAACCGATGTTCCACCCTCCATTCATTCCCTGGCATTTCATGCCTTTTCTGAGGGCCTCCTCGGCCTGCACAACAAGCTCCATCATCTCATATCTTTCTTCCTTTTCAAGAGAAGAAAGGTCTCCGGCATGACGAAAAGGAACGATCATCAAATGGCCGTTGATGTAAGGGTACCTGTTAAGAACGACAAAGGCATGTTTACCACGGTGCAGAATCAGATTCTCCCTGTCGCGGGAAGGATCACACCTCCCGATTCCGCAGAAAATACACTCTTCCATTCTGCTTTCCGGAGATGTAATATAATCGTATCTCCATGGTGCCCATAATCTTTCCGTCATCAATCTACTCCAAGAATTGAGTATTCTTCAACAGTTTCACCGGGCTCAATAACCACATTGTCTATTATTGATCCGTCACCTATAACTGCTCCGGTTCCGATAACAGCTTCACCGGAAAGTCGACAGTTGCGTCCTATCACAGCACCCTTTCCTATGACAACTGAGTCTTCAATCCACACAGAATCAGGGTCGGGAATAACAACTCCGTACAGCAGATGAGATTCAACAACTCTTCTCTTCATCTCGGAGGTACACCCGGCAAGCTGCACAGGATTGTTCACACCGGCAACCTCCTGCCACAGAGGTGTAAAGACAGGCAGAGCCTTTCTGCCCATTTTTCCCACAACGGCCACTGCATCTGTCAGATAGAATTCGTTCTGAGCATTTGTGTTACCTATTTCAGACAACACTTCGGCAAGAACGGATCCATCAAAGGCCATTATCCCGGTGTTTATTATTCTGCACTCTTTTTCTTCCGGGGAAGCATCCTTCTCTTCAACAATTCTGTCAATTCTGCCATCACCATCAAGAAGTATTCTTCCGTATCCCGTGACATCAGGTGGAGTAGTGGTCAGCACGGCAAGCGCTGCCTTGCTGTCCCGTAAAGCCTGTAGAAGTTCACCGATAGTTTCTTCTCTGAGCAATGGAACATCACCCATGAGGATAACTACTTCGTCCGCATTCTCAACCTGCTTGAGAGCACAGCCCACCGCATGAGCTGTTCCGAGCTGTTCCTCCTGAACAGCCCAGCTCCAGCCATTTTGTTCCAGAAGAGGAATAACTTTGTCTCGGCCATGACCGATCACCACAGTTACCTCAGTAACACCTGCTGCCTCGGCAGCACGAGCTGCCCTCTCAACCATGGGTCGTGCAAGAACAGGATGCATCACTTTGGGAAGATCCGATTTCATTCTCTTACCCATACCTGCGGCAAGGATTACTGCTGCTGTAATCATGACAACTCCCTGGGATTCAGATTGGAATCATCAGCAACCACCACTACAGGTGCAGGAATCGGTTCCTCATCCATATTGATCCATGCAAACTGCAGTATAATCACCCTGTCACCGGGATCACAAAGCTTTGCGGCAGCACCATTAATACAGATGGTTCCGCTTCCCCGTACCCCTTCAAGAACATAGGTTTCAAACCGGTTTCCAGTGTTCAGGTCTGCCACAAGAACCTTTTCGTTCGGCAACAGTCCTGTCATATCCATCAGATCTCTGTCAATAGTTATGGAACCCATGTAGTCGAGCTCGGCCTGGGTAACGACCATTCTGTGCAGCTTGGACTTCAAAAAACACCTGAGCAATTCTAAACCTCCAACTCAATCAGAATATTATCTATCAGTCTGGTCTTCCCGGCAAACACAGCAACCGCCAGAAGAACCTGTTTTTCAACCTGTTCAACCCCGAGCATTGTATCAGGGTCAACTGTTTCAACATACTGCACCTTAAGCAGAGGTGCATCTTCAAGTTTGGATAGAAATGCATTTCGCAGCACTTCGCAATTTCTTTCACCCATTCGGAAAAGGACCAGAGCCATTTCAAGACCGATACTGATAAAGCACGCCTGCTCCCGCTCTTCAACAGAGAGATATTGATTTCGGCTGCTCATTGCAAGACCATCAAATTCTCTCACAATTGGTGCTGCAACAATATCAATTCCCATTCGAAGATCGGATACCATCCGTCTGATCACCGCCAACTGCTGAGCGTCTTTCATTCCGAAAACCGCCAGATCAGGTCTGACAATCCCGAACAACACCGCGCAAACAGTGGTTACGCCGTCAAAATGCCCCGGCCTGGCAGCACCACAGAGCCCTTCACTCATCCCCGCAACATACACCCCGGTAGAAAAACCATCGGGATATACAACATCTGTCCGGGGAGTAAATACCACAGAAGCGCCAAGCTCTTCAACCGACTTGCAGTCTTTCTCAAGATTTCTGGGATACCTGTCCAGATCCTCATCCGGACCAAACTGCATCGGATTCACAAAAATACTTACAACTACCCGGTCTGAAGAAGCTACTGCTATCTCCACAAGGCTCAGATGACCTCTGTGAAACGCACCCATCGTGGGAACGAAGCCAACAGAGAGTCCCTCAGCCCGCCACTCTGCACAGATATCTGATATCCTGTGCTCGCTGTCAGTTACTATCAAATCAACAATCCTCTGTTCGGTAAAGGGCTGTAACCTTGAATACCACCTGAATGAGTCTCGATAGCTTCAATCAGCCCCTCAAACGATTTCTCGTCATTGAGAAAATCAACTGAATCAGTATTCACAACAAGAACAGGATACTGCCTGTCCCGCAGAAACCAGCTGTTGTAGGAATCAACAAGTTCCTCAAGCCAGGTTCTGTCCATGTCCCTTTCAAAAGTTCTTCCGAACCTGTTAATCCGGTCAAGGAGAACACCGGTTGATGCTTGCAGATACACCACAAGATCAGGAGTTGGAACCTGGGGGTTAAGCTGCTCCATCAACCGCTGGAAGAGGGCAAGTTCCTCTGGTTCCAGGCTTACCCTGGCAAATATCATTCCCCTGCCGAACAGAAAGTCTGATACCAGATACCTGGTAAACAGATCCGGATGAACAAGCCTGGTCTGCTGGATATATCTGGCAAGCAGGAAGGAAACCTGAGCTTGGAATCCATACTTTTTCTTGTTCCTGTAAAACAGTTTAAGGAAAGGATTCTCCCCTGTTTCTTCCAGAATCGCTCTGCCTTCAAGCCTTGTTGCAAGCTTCCTGGCGAGGTTTGTTTTCCCCACCCCAACCGGGCCTTCAACAACAAGATACCTTGCGCTTTTCAAACTGGTTCAGCTCCCTGTTACGGTGAATACAAATCACCCCGGAATATAATAGAAGAGCTATCCTGTACCCGCTTTAGAAGTACTGCCGGTGTTTCATCAAGACCCGGTACCGTTTCAGACCAGATATCACACAAAGGAACAAGTACAAATCTCCGAAGGGTCATCCTGGGATGAGGTAATGTGAGCTTCCCGCTGGAAACACCACCGTCAAGGAAAAGAATGTCAACATCCAGTGCCCTGGCAGCGCCATTTTTCTTCACAGGAACCGAAAACTGACTCTCAATCAAGCGACAGAGGTTTAAAAGTTCAAGATCGGTTCCCTGCCACATACCACCCACGGCACCATTAAGAAACTCCCCCCCTTCCACAACTCCCCATGGCGGAGTCTGATAGAGAGAGGAAACTCTCAGTTCTGAGATTCGATCATCTTTCTGAAGAGTAACAACACAGGCCTGCATGTTACCCCGGACATCGCCCAGATTGCCCCCCAGCCCGAGAGCGAAAGATCTATTTGCCAATGGTGACCGTAGCCCTTTCCATGGGAAAATCCGTGGGAGGATGATCCTTATGTACAGACACACTCCATTTACCGGGCCAGTTATTCTGGAGAATAACCAGAACATCACCGGCAAGTTGTTCTATGTACTCGTATTCAGGCTCGAGTTTGTTCTTCAATGAAGTACACACCTGCGAATAATCCACCACAGGTCTGCCATCTGAAAGAAGTTTACCTGTCCATTTCAAGTCAAGCCTGACCCTTCGGGATTCAATCCGCTCAAAAGGCAATGCCCCAAGCCGCAGGGTAAGGGAAATACTCTCCAGAAACAGTGTACCCGTCAGTCTCCTGTTTTCTTCAGCCATTTGAGAAGCCTTCCCTTGTGCAGTTCCATCTGTTCGAGTCTTCCTACTGCCTGGTGAATTCTGACCGACGGAATTGTCAGAGCAAAACGGATGTACCCCTCTCCCCATGTGCCAAAACCGCTTCCAGGGGTAATAACAATACCAGCATGGTTAATCATCTTCCTGGCGAATACCATGGAGTCAGCGCCCCTGGGAAGTTTAACCCACACATAAAAAGTGCCCGGGGAATCAAACACATCCCAGTTGAGCTTTTTGAGCCCTTTCACAAGAACATCTCTTCTGTCCCTGTATATTTCCATTCTCTCACTGAAGAGAGCCGGAGGCATATCCATGGCGACCCCGGCAGCCTTCTGAATGGCTGTAAATGCACCTGAGTCAATATTTTCCTTTGCTCCCATAAATGTATTAATCAAATCCGCTCCACCGGCCACAAACCCGATTCTCCATCCTGTCATGTTAAAAGTTTTGGAGAGGCTGTGAAACTCTAGAACAACATCCTGAGAGCCTGGCACCTGGAGGAAACTCATGGGCTTGACTCCGTCAAATCTGATGTGGCTGTATGAGTTGTCACTGACAAGAAGCAGGTTATTCACTCTAGCGAATTCTACCATTTCCGTCATCTGCTCAAGGGTTACAACTGCCCCGGTAGGGTTGTTTGGATAGTTCAGGAACAGAACCTTGGCTTCCCTGAGAACAGCAGGTGGAATCTTGTCGAAATCCGGCAGAAAGTTGTTTTCACCCAGCAGGGGCAGATCAACCGGTATGGCGTCTGCAAGAATTGCGGAGGCTCTGTAAACAGGATACCCCGGATTTGGAATAAGAACAAGATCGCCCCTGTTGCAGAATGCCATTGGAATATGGGCTATACCCTCCTTTGAACCGATAACTGCAGCAGTCATGCACTGAACACCGAACTGGCTTTTCATCCACCGGCTACAGGCCTCTCTGAAGGAATCACATCCGGCCCCGTTGGGATACCTGTGGTTGGCCGGGTCGGCCATAGCTGCCTGTCCTGCTTTCACTACAACATCCGGGGTTGGCATATCAGGATCGCCGATACCGAAATCTATCAGATCCAATCCTCTTTTGCTGGCAGCTTTTTTCTGTCTGTCAAGCTCGGCAAACAGGTATGGAGGTAGCTTACTGAGCCTTTCCGAGGCACTGATAAGGGGCTTTTTCTGCATGAATTCTCCTTTTGATTTTGATAAGCTGAATATACAGAAAACGCTGCTTCATATGAGTGTTTCTTCAATCCTATGATGTAAAACCTGCTGCTTCGGTCTGCTGTTTACCGCAGGTGGATTGCAGAAGAATTCGGATGCTGTAATGTAACGTCTGCGGGCAATCCGGCGGCCCGTACCGCTCGACTCGTTTTTTGTATTTTATGATGTAAAGCATATATGGCCCTGTACAAAAGGGCATTTCCACTGCCTGTTCAAAGCTGACAGGTGAATCATTCGCTGCCGGTAACCAGACCAACATCCGATACCGTTTCTGTAATTTCTTTTTTCCGGTATCTTTTGTGCGTGTACAGTCGGGAGAGGCTATATTGCACGGCATCCCAACCGGAAGAACAGAAAAACAATGCTCATTTCATTTGACAGAGACACAGGTACAGTAAGGTCTGCTATTAAGGTGCTTATTGGTTTGTGTCGACCGCCCGATACCCTCCGGAGCAGTGACGCATCCATAGACCTTCGGACCAGACAGAAAGAGCACACCAGGAAGCAGAAAGAGCTGGCAGAAGAAAGAGACTGCACCTGGGAAATCCCGGCAATGCTGATCACAGAACGGAACGGAATCAACTTTCAGATCACCGGAAGAGCTGATCTGCTCACTGAAGGCGGTGAGACCGTCATCGAGGTAAAGACAGCACAGCCAATGCCACAGTCCCCTGCCACCCATCATCTGCTTCAGTTACTCTTCTATGCAAACGCCCTGGACGCGAAAAAAGCATCCATGGTCTACACTGACCCGGATTCAAAGGAATCACTGGAATTCCCGGTTGATCCTGAAGACAGGAACATGATCGATCTCTGGGATGGCTTCATTGAAGATGTGTCGCTGTTTGTTCAGAGTGAGTGGAAAAGACACCGGGAACTGAACATCGCATTGGAGAGACTGAGTTTTCCCTTTGACAGTATCAGACCGGGTCAGGAAGAAATTATCAGTTCAGTGAAAAAAGCAGGGGATGAGAGGGAAGAACTTCTACTGCAGGCTCCCACCGGTACGGGAAAAACAGCAGCTGTGCTTACAGGAGCCATTCCTCCCGTGGTAACAAACTGGAGAATTCTCTTCTTCCTTACTGCAAAGAACACACAGAAAAAAATACTTGCGGAAACAATGACCAGATTCATAGATCAGGGATTTCCCCTGCGCACAATCATTCTCTCGTCCAGAGAAAATTCATGCCCCATGGACATGGAGAGGTGCAATCCTGAACTCTGCCCCTATGCGGAGGAATTCGGACCCCGGATAAAAACCTCCGGAATAATCGATAGGCTCACTGAAAAAGTGCTTATCAAACCTGAGGATATCATGAGGGAATCAATCATTGCAGAAGTATGCCCATTCGAACTGGCTCTTTTCGTCTCCCAGAGGTGCGATTTGATTGCATGCGACTACAACTATGTTTTTGATCCCAGCATCCGCTTGAAGAGGTTCTTTGATGATGACGGAACGGCTTCCAGATGCACCCTGCTTATAGATGAAGCTGCAAACCTTCCGGAAAGAGTACGGGGAATCTGGTCACCGGAGATAAAAACCCAGTGGATGGAAAAAACATGGAAATACGCCAGAGGAAACAGTAAACTCCAGAACCTTCTGCGTCCGTGGAGGAAACTGCTTCAGGCCTATGCCGACCAGCCCTGGTCACACAAGGAGAATGAGGTTCGCCTTCCTGACGAAATTGATCTGCCCGGAATCACCAGCAGAAAATGGCAGAAGATACTGGGAGGAGATATGAACGCACCCCGTGAAGCGGGTCTCCTGTGCAGAGCAATTTACAGATTCTCCAGAGTATCCGAAAGACTGGATGACAAATTTCACCTGATCGCCAGAAAAGAAGGAAATGATACCCTTATCCAATGGTACTGCACTGATCCGTCAACTTTTATAGCTGAGGAGCATTCAAGGTGCTCGAGTGTAACTGGTTTCTCTGCCACCCTTGAGCCAATGGACCACTTTGCGGCAGAACTGGGGCTTGGAAAGACAGATTCCCTCACCGCAAAAGCGGTGGGCTGGCCCTTCCCCAGGGAAAACCTTGCAGTGTGGGTAGATACCGGCATCAACACCCGCTGGAGATACAGGGATGAACAGACTCAGTTGATCATAGAAAAACTGCAGGGGGCCAGAACCAAAAGCCCGGGTACCTGGATGGCTTTCTTTCCGTCATTTTCATGGATGGAAAAAATCGCCCTTGCAGGCGAAGATTCAGGGCTGGATCTGATCGCCCAGAGAAGAGAAATGACAGAGCACGACAGAGCAGAATTCGTAGAACTGATAAACAGTGGAGATCACCTGATTCTCGCAGTTGCAGGCGGGCTTTTTGCAGAGGGTGTAGACCTGAGCATCCCCGACCTCCGGGGCTGCTTCATTGCGGGCCCTTCCCTGCCGTCTGTCTCCCTCCGGCAGAAACTTCTTCAGGAAAGATACGACGACACGAAAAGAGACGGTTTCCTTCATGCCTTCGCCATTCCAGGCGTAAACAGGGTAATTCAGGCTGCAGGCAGACTGATAAGAAACAGCGAACAGAAGGCTGACCTGATCCTTCTGGGTGGCAGATTCATAAGAGACCCCTACTTCACCCACCTTCCCGAGCACTGGTTCCCCCTGAGAGTAATCAGGTACGGAAGAGTTTCACTGAAGCACAGAATGAAATAACTCTTACCACTCATTGACTACTGTTCATATTGCGTGATATTATTCAATGTGAAATTGTTTATCGTAAGGAGGAGTCATGTTAACTATTCTTGCTATTATTATTCCGCTTTTTCAGGTTACAGTTGATTCTGTTGAGCCAATCCAGGCCTTTCCGGATATTCCAATCTCAGTGCTTGATACCTGGCAGATTCCCTATGCCTCTGATATACAGGACATCAGCTTCGACTGGAATTCCAACACCCTGATTCTTCGAAGTAACGGAGAGGGAAAGATATTTCTTGCTGATCCCTACAGTTGTGATTCTCTTGGAGAAGTGAATCTGCCGGATGGAGCTGGAGGATTCGGGGTAGCATTCTGCCCGGCAAATCCCGGGGAATACTACATAAACAGCGATACCGCACCACTGATACTCCACTGCGATGGATCGGGAACCTGGAGCTGGTTTTCCAATCCCGCGGGAACCAGTGGCGGCGGGATGGATTTCAGCTGGTTTGGCCCGGAAGACCTGTTTTTTGAAGTTTCCAGTGCAACCCCCTGTGAGTTTTTTGGAATTGAAACTGACGAAACCGGTTTTGATACCTATGCTTTGCCCGGAGTAAATGAAGAGATCAGCGGCTTCATGGGCCATGAGGTATCTACCCTTTACGGATATACTCCCTGGGCTCTGATACTTACCACCCGGTTCGGTCATGAGTTCTTCTTCTTTCATAAAAGTGGAGGCAATTACACACTCTACGGTCAGGAACCGTGTCCAATCACAGTTACAGAATCTCTGGGACTCACCTGGTGTCCTTCCGACGAATATGTTTACTGGAGCTACAAGGGACTGGATCAGAAGTTCTATGTTAGTAGACTGATGATTCCTGTATTCGGAGGTGGAGCCATTGAAGGGGAGAATTATGCCTCAGTTCTTCGTACAGGTATCCTGAATCTGGTTGAAAATCCATCCACAGGCTCCGCGGGGCTGATTGTGGGTCTTTTGCAGCCGGGACAGCTCAGTCTTGAGGTCTTCGATCTCTCTGGAAGGCTGGTTGGAATACTGCATAACGGGCAGCTTGCTTCCGGTGAGAGCATCTTCGATTTCAACGGCTCTTCCGGGATTTACACAGCAGTTCTCAGGCTCTCTGAGTATGAAGAAAGGCTCAGGTTCGTTCTGGCGAAGTAGATGTCTTTCACAGTAACAGATATTTCAGCAACAGGGCAAAATCATGTCACCACACTGTGTCAGGTAATTATGACGGGTACATTGGTTCATAACATTGTTCCTGTTCCTTACGTCTCTGGAAGGCTCCACTCTCTGCGCAGCATCCCCAGAGTAACAAGATCCGTGTAACCGCCATCTACCGGGATTGCCTTTCTGAACCTGCATTCCTCTTATTATTTCAATGTCATTACTTCTGCATATCTCTCTGATTAACTCTCTAAGCCGATTGCCCACTTCATTGCGCAATACCGGCCTGCGGTATTTGGGAATGAACACGAAATGATAGTGCAGTCGATACACCGTGTGCGAACCCTTACGATAATTTTCCATCCTTTAACATAATACCGCAGCCTCCTGAAGGCTTCGCCTAAAGGCGAGGGTTTTCACCCATCCCAGAAGGAGACAATAATCCTGCCACGTAACAGAATTGCTGGTTGAATCGATGTCTATTCCCAGATCAATCCAATGGATGATGGCAGGTATGGATATTCAACGCAGACTCTATGCATTTCAAACTCTTCTTCTTTCAATTGCAGGAATTGAAATGTTTCTGAAAGCATTTCTGTATACCAGGGGATTTCTCTGATCTGTGAACAGAATACTCCCAGCCCCATGTTTGTAACTTCCTCGTCATACCTGAAACGTTCAGCATCTGCCCTGGCGTGGTGGTGTTTATTAGATTGACTGCCTGCTAATTCATTACATACTCTGCATTTCGGAGATCCAAGCCGGATACTTTTGTGTACAAATACATCCATATAGGCTATCTCCGATGGAAATGATATGCCATAGGTTAAATGAACCTGATAAGTCTTCTCTCCTTTGCTCTTTCTCTTTTCAAGTAAACCCATTGTTCGGACTCGCTGAGCTGTAACAAGATCAACACTTGAAAAAGAGTCGTCATTACTTTCAGGCATTATGTCATCTATTAGTACAGTATCTGTTTGGTTTTGCGGCATATTGCAGGTACAATATTTAGTATAATATGGTATTCCTCCGTCGAAAGGGATAGATTCTTGAAATATAGGTGAGAACTGCAGTGCATTATTGGTCAAAGCTAAATCACTTTCCGTAATGCGGGGCAGATCGTACAGGGGAATAGCATTAGGTCTGTAGCGTAAAAGATTTGTATATCCTCTTATCGCAAATATCGTCGTCATATCAGTTGGTTCCGGCAATATACTTGCAAGGAAACTCACTGATGCAGAGGCGCCGTTAATGAATCTTTGAGCCCTGAAGCATGTTTTCTTTTGTTCATACATTGATTTTTTTCTTCCTGCCTCAGATACTCCGAGAAGCATGAGATCAAGCGATGCTCTGTCGCCAGTATACCTCTTAATTAATTGCAGGAAGGCTTGATATGCAATATCAGCATCAGCGGCGCCTCTTCTTGAAGCACCTTTCTTTTCAGCTGCACGGAGAAAGGAACCGTAGGAAGATGCGCCGGGAATATATTTGGTCGAGGAGTATATATCTTTCCCGTCAATAAATTTAACTATTTTCCATGTGAGAGTTTTATCCAGCCCAAGCGCCTTGCTTATCTGTGTTCCAGTTCTAGGGTCTTGTGGTAAAGATGATACTACGGCAATTGTAGCATTCTTCAATGCATTAAGTACCCTTAGTGAACGCAAAGCAAACTCATTTGACATGAAACACTCCCTAATTTATCTGATACCCAACCCGAACATTTTAGCCAGGCTCAGGGTACAACAAAACATATAACGCTTATTTGCCGAGTGAAAGCTGCCTTGACCGTACTTCTTTCCCAGAACAGGAATCTCGACAAGGCCTTGATTCCCGTTCAACAACAGTTATCGACCACACACTCCTGGTTGGTACCCAGTTGTCGCCTCCTGCTGGCTCTCCGGAACCCCTGCTGCGTTACTGGTTCAACTACATAGCGTTGCCATGTGCGTTAATCAATGCATTGAAGAAACTCAGGATAGCGGCGCACTATATCGACACTTAACACCTGACGGGATACCAGCGTATAATATTGCAAAATCTCAGGCTTCTGCAAGTCAAAGAACTTGAATCTCAAACGATATGATGCAAAACGTTTTAAAGGGCGGTCAACTGACCGCCCTTCACGACAAAGTTACCGTTACCGTTACCGCAGGATAACGAAGGACTGAGTATGAATGCCTTCAGCCGTGGAAAGATTCAGGAAGTAAAGACCATTCGGTATAGGTCTGCCTTCGCTGCCTGATCCGTCCCATGTAATGGAGTGTGTTCCGGCTTCAATGTCACCGGATTGAATCGCCGAAATTTTCCTTCCCGAGATGTCATAAACTTCCAGACTGATGTTACCAGCTGTGGACGTGCTGAAACTAATTGATGCTGTGGATGTGACCGGGTTGGGATAAATATGGTTAAGGTAGAATGATGGAAGGGCAGCAATTCCCCCACCTTCCGCTGTTCCAGTTGAGTTCGCGTAGGTAAATGCCGGCACACGGTTGTGAGCTGTTGAGGTAATGGTTACCGTACCAGCACCGGGAAGACTGGAAATGGTCAGATTCACAACACCTGAAGCATTGGTGTAACCACTATCCAGCAGCTCTTTTGTATCAGCATAGTAGACTCCAACAAGGGCACCATCAACAGGAGCATCTGTATCGTCTGAAACCATTACCTGGAAAGCACCAGCTGTAACCGAGGTGGAATGGGTATTAGTCAAACCCGCTATAGGCAGAGTGTCTGTGTAGATATCGATTTCCGGGCAACCGAATACATGAGCCATGTTCACCATGTCAACACCAGCGGAACCAAAACTGGTGATACAAGCTGCCTTGCCATAGGAATGTGCCGCACCAAGGTGGTGGATATCCTCTGTGAAGTAACCGCGGAAAGTGTGAATCTGAAGAGTATCTCCCGGTCCGATCGGAGTAAAGGTAGAGGAACCCATTACATTGATAGCACCTTTGGGATCTGCAATAGTTCCCTCAGAAAGGAAAGCCTCTGTAAAGCAGTAGTATCCGTCAAATTCACCGTTCTGGCAACCAATAGTGAAGACCCAGGGCATTTTCCTGCCATTTGTGAGACCGGAGATCGAGTTGATATAGAAACTTGAAGTTTCCCAGCCAGTGATGACTCCATGCCCTATGTAGTTGATAACACTGACTCCGTCATTGAGTTCAGAGATTATCGCGCTGAGGGTCGGAGTAACGCCACCGAGAGCATTGCAGTAGAATGTGGATTGCAGACCATTGGCCATAAAGAACTGGTGAAGCATGAGGGATTCTGTTGCCCCGCAGAAGGGAATGGTACATCCCATGCTGAAGGCACTGTTAAACCAGCTGTCGCCGGTTGGCTGATATGGATCCATCTCGGCGCTCATTATCTTCCAGGATATATATGCAAGGTCATCGGTATCGTTTCCACTTATTCGTCCGATATGCATAGAGGGAAGAGATCCACTTCCAACTACGGCGTACAGATTGTCTGCAGCATGAGTCTCGTTGCCGGAATACTGAGGAGTTGGTACAACATGACTGTCACCAATAAGCATTACATACTCAGGCGGATTGGGCCAGTTGTTGAAGGCACTTTCAAGCCATGCATCTATTTCAGATACACTACTTCCGATTGTTGCCAGATCTCCGACCTGAACATCGTAACCCTTCTGCTTTTTCCAGTCGATCAGATCCTGCGCAAGGCCGATAGATTCTGTTGTTCCTATGAACACATAACTTCCGTCAACGGCTTTGCCATCGTTTTCAAAACCAAGAACCTGTTCATAAATTGGAAGGAAACTTCTGGTATAACCCGTTGAAATCCTGTTGAGTTCATTCTCTCCAGGCAGATCATTCCCTTTAATCCTCACGGTAACACTTGTAGTCATCAGAACTTCACCGGTAACAGTATTGACCCTGACTGGATTGAATCTGACCCATGCCACTCTGATGTCACGAAGGATGATGATGTTTTCAATCTCAACTGCAGCACCGGGAAAGAGATCGGAATTCTTATAGATATCATCATCGATTCTGTATTCGGGAACCGGTCCGGACCAGGTTGGTCTCTCCTGCCAGGGAGCAACCCTGTAATTACCGAGGGAGGAGGTTTGTTCCGTGATTATCTCCAACTCCACATCTCCGTGATCCGGGATCAGAACCATTCTTCTGACCACAGGAAGATCCGGAGAACCCACAATACCCAGAAAGTCACCCTGAGTAGAAATTCTGAATACGCTTCCCCGACCAAATTCGGCCAGATCAGCATCGACCACCTCGAGATCGAGCAGGTTGAATTCAATTGTTGAACCGCTGCCATCAGACTGGATGACTCTGGCAGCTTCCGGCTGATACGCGTCACGATACAGTACTTCACCGTTCACGGTGAAGACTGCAGCAAACAGTAGGAGACTAAGAAATAGCTTCATAAACTGATACCCCTTCATTCAAGCTGGCGTGCCTGGGATCGAGAATTTACAGACTCACTTAGCATATGAGCTTGTTTGAGACAGGTCAATAAGCAACTTTCCATCCGGAGATTGTCCTCTACCGCCATCGGCAGCTTTATTGTTCAGCACACCAACTTGAGATATGTTAGAACAAGGGCAGGTCATCAGAGAGCCGCGGAGAAGAGTGCCCGTTGACGGTCGAATTTATGGCATCCATGCGGGGTTCCAGCCGTTTTCTGGAATGGAAGGGTGAAAGGAAGGGGGCCGGTCATGATGAGGTTGATTATACCAGTTCTTGTTGTTGCAATGATATCTGCAGGTAGCGATGTATCTCAGAGTCAGGCACATGCATTCCACGAATATCTTGGAGAGATGATTGATGCAGAAGAAAACTCAGAATACAATGTCTTTGGAAATGTTGAGGGGTTTTCAGCTGCAAAGCTTTATTCAAAAAATGGTAACAGCTATTCACTTCACCTTTTGCGAAACTTCCATGATCACGCTCAGCTCCTCATAATCGACCTGTCTCAAGAGAAATTCGATAGTTTATACCAGACGATCGCTCAGCGTTGCTCAACCATCACCGAAGGCCTTATTATGCACGCACTTCCTGCTTTCCAGATTGATGAATCAGACTGGGACGAAAACAGTGTGAACAGAAAAATTGTGCTTCTGGATGGCAGTGAAATCATCGGCACACTGGAAAACGCTGTCGGTGATACTCTCATGGTGCTTTCTGCCGGTGGTTTACTTATCGCTATTCCCGATGATAAGATCGGGCATATCGCTGAACTGAGAGGAGAGTTTGTTGAGGGTGAACTGGTTCGACATGACCCGAATACCACACGGCTTTTCTTTGCACCCACCGCCAGAAACATCAGGAGCGGGAGTGGGTATTTCGCTGATTATATGGTCTTTTTCCCAACTGTTGCATACGGCATTACAGACAATGTTGCAATCTCAGGAGGGGTTTCCCTGATTCCAGGAGCCAAAAAACAAGTATGGTTCCTTGCTCCAAAAATCTCATACAACATATCACCCGCACTGGATGCTGCAATCGGGGCTTTTCTGCTGGATCCTCCCGGAGATGAAAACAGTGAGCTTCTCGGCTACAGCGTAATGACCTATGGTGACCGGCGGAAAAGTTTGACTCTTGGTTTTGCACTATCGCTGGAATCCGGTTCCGAAGACAATCATGACGCCTCCGACAAATC
>JAGLOJ010000063.1 GCA_023139045.1 Candidatus Sabulitectum sp. | reverse complement strand
GGTTTTGTAGTAAACTCACGCTAGGTATCTCGCTGGTCGATAATGATTGAAAAACGCAGGTTGCACTACCACGACGTCTTTCGTTTTATGCAAATGTCGTGCAAGTGTCATGTGCCTGTAGTTGCATTATCGCTCAGAACATTGTTATCCTTGAATGAAGCAAAACTGGTGTCTAAAAACATAAGGATTGAAAAATGAAAAATGGATTAAAAATTAAGAAACTGCGAGTTGAAAAAGGTATGACTCAGGAAAAGCTGGCTGAAAAGACGAATTTAACGACCAGAACAATTCAACGAATTGAGAATGGAGAAGTTGATCCACGAGCGTATTCACTTCAGATGATCGCTAGTGCATTGAATGTAGATTTTCTGATGTTCATGGAGAAAGATTCAGGTGAAGATAGTGATGAGAAGAAGGCAGACACAAATAATTGGCTGGTACTTATTCATTTGAGTGGCATATTTCTTCTTGTCCTGCCATCAATAATTCTTTGGCATCGCAAAAAGGATGCAATTGAAGGAATCACAAAGCACTTCCGTGCCGTTATTTCATTTCAATTATCCTGTTGGTTGGGATTCATACTTCCCGGGTTTCTCATCTATTGGAAGCTTGGCAAGCCGCAATTTCTTATTATCGGGCTTATCGTAAGTGCGTTAATATCAATACACAATGCTGTAAATGTCTTTAACAATAAACCGTATCAATATGGTTTCAGAAAAAATAGCAGCAAGAAAGACCAGAAATAATACAAAATACAATCGCAAGCATTGTTACTCCAATTATGAAACATCCCATGGTGGTACTTGAGCATCATTTACTTAACTCAGGTTATTCTCCAGAATTGAAGTTCTTAACTGTAACTATTCACTCGGTGGACTAGATCTCATGCATGTAGATTAATTTGAGAGTACGAACTAGAAACAGATACCGTACGTTTCTATAAACAAGTAACGCAATTATCAATTAGGAATATCCAAATATTCCTTGAGTGAAATGAGGGATTCATGTATAAAATTACTCTTTACAGCCTAACCCTAGCACTACTAACGATTCCTGCAAGTGCCCATCCTGGAAACTGGACCGGTAATATCAATGCATTTCTCGGAATGAAGTACTTTGATTCTGATGATTGGATGGAAGAATTTCAAGAGCAGGCAGAAGGTGGAATTCTCTTCGATATCAAGAAAAATGGTTGGCCTGTCTGTCTTGTATTCGAATCAATGTACTCAATGGATGAGGATGAGGTTCTAGGAGTTGATATTGAAGTTTCTACTAGTGAAGTATTCCTCGGAGGCGGTAAAACATGGGCACAGAATTCCACGATCAGACCGTTTGTAAGAGCAGGGATAAATATTATTGCAGTAGAACAGAAAAATAATTTTGGATCTCAATCTGAAACATTTGATGAATCCGCAACAGGTTATGCAGTCAGTGGGGGAGTGTACTGGACACTTGATCAGCATTTCAATCTTGGTATCGGAATAAGGTATTCCAAAGCAGAAATTGATTTCGACACCTTTGAGGTTGAAGCAGGAGGTACTCACTCTGGACTGGTAATTGGTTATCACTGGTAATTGATTCTATACTATCGCCAGGAAAGATGTAAAATCAGTTCGAAAAGCATCCACTACGGGGTACCAAAGCGGACGAGTAGAAATTCTTCTACTGAGTTTGAATAGTATCAGATACGGCGAACATACAATATCAGTCAGGAACAGCAGGAAATTTCTCAAGAGCTGTTAAAGTTATCCTGGAATTCTCTGGTAACTTGCAGAATTTCGCTGAACTCAGGAACCTTACCAAAGAACATTTCGGTTCTCATTACGTTATAGTCCCTGCGCCACTCGGCTTCTTGCTCTGGAAAGGGAACCAATTGAAGCTTTCCCTTTGCAAGCGTACTGTAATCCATCCAGGACCATCTGAAATAAATTTCCCGGTGATATGCCGTCCGTTCGAAGATATCGATGCGCTCCGCTGCTTTTGCGGCTATACCCTTTGTTATCAGACACCAGAGATCGTAGTAATGTCGAGCCATTCGTGGTTTCCGCTTCTTATCCGGACGACGACATCTTTCTTCATGCAAAAGCATTGCCTTTTCCCAGAACGTCCGTTCAGGTGCAAGCGCTCTCACATGTATGCTGGTCGGGCCCAGGATGTCCGGGTATGCATCAAACAAGTACGGTTTTATCTTCTGTGCCAAGACCGGTTCGCTGTCTGATCGAGCTCCCAGCTCGATCTTAACCACTCGTCGGATATATGATTGTCCTTTATCCAGCGCAGTTGGATAGCTGAAAAGTATCGTCTGATTGTCGGGATCCTCTTCCTTGGAAGCCGGTGATAGTTTCCAGATATCAGATTCAGGCAGAGCTGCGCTAATTCTTTCTTGCAGTAATGGCCCCAGCTCCGAATGTATCTTATGCTGCGCTACAGACTTCAACTCCGCCAGTCTTTTCTTTCTCTTCTTTTTACTCGAAGCCTTTTCAGGACTGTCATCACCACCCAATCCAAGAAATTCTCTATCAATCACGATATCAATGTCCTCGGAGAACCTGTTGATCAAACTCCAGCATTTTGAAAGGGAAGTTCCACCTTTGAATGTGATGTTTTTCCCCCAGTCAGGAATGTCAAATAACTCACTCAAGATCCAACAGACCCAGAAATCTTTTTCTAAAGAAATTGCCGGCAGGTTCAACTGTTCTTCTGCTTGCTCACAGATCAGGCGACGACGCTCAGAAGGTTGTTGAAGAAATCCTTCCATCAGTCTATGCCTTCCTGTGCTATTGACATGATTACTTCTGCTATCCAGACAGGAGAGTAACTGCTGTCTTTCATAAGCTGTACCTTTTCATCTAAATTGAGGTGTTGTTTCAGGATTGCTACTGTATTCTCATCTACATTGTGTTTGCCCAGCCAGCGCAAAGCTTGTATTACGGTTCCGCTCAGCCTGCCTGCTGTTTTCATGTTTTTTGGCGTTGTTCTTCTCAGGATGATGTGCCTTTTTCCAACTGTCAGTTCATGTGGATGTCCGTCCGTAAGGAAAACCATCCTCATTGGGACTTGATCACTTAGTCCAAGCAGGTTGGCTGCATATGCGCCAGAAGGTTGTAAACGAACTGTGAATCGAACCTCAAGAGCAGCAATGATTTTATCCACCTGAGGAGCTAACACTCCAAGCTCGGAGTCTTTTCGTGGAAAGTCGTATAAACCTCGGGCAATCTGTCTAATTGTCCCATTTTGCTTGTGTCTTTTTAGCGCAGTAGCCACAGCAGTTCTACTTCCCAAATCTTTGAAATGTGCTGGAGTAAATACCCAACCTCTACCATGTCCTACTATCCTATTAAATACTTTACTACCAACTGAATGACTCAAGAGGAAACCTCCAATCATGTCACAAATAGTAGTCAGTATTTGTGGCATTGTCAAGGCAATCGACTTTCGAAGAACTTTGTGGATATCGATAACAGGCGTCCTTACTTATGTAACTACAGCAGTTTTTTACTTAATAGCGTTACAGTTAGATCTCTTTTAAGAAGTTCCGAAAGTATCTACTACGGGGTGCCGCAATCTCTTTAAACAAAGTTCAAAAAGCGTTCACTACTGGGTATTCAGAATACATTGAATTTGGTTGCTGCTTGCACCCGAAATGCAATTGCTACGGGTATATGCAACATAGTGTGAGTCCTTATACTTAGGGGAGAGATGGCATTTCACCATTCTCTGTGAAGAACCAGTCGCAATAGCCCGCACCAATCTGGGAACAGATGACCTTGTTCGAACACTCATCAAACTGGCAGATGCCAATTTGAAATTATCTCATTTTGAGGACAGCATTACATACGCACAGGAAGCCCTCTGTCTGCTTGATGAAACAGTGAGCGGTTTTCAATATGCAAAAGTGATGTACATAATCGGAAGAGGAAAATCAACACAAGGCAAGTACAAGGAAGCCCTTGATTGACAACCAAGGACCCCGGTAAGGGAACCGGACTTGGGCTTTCTGTGGTCTATGGTATTGTAGAGCAGCATAAAGGTCGAATTGAGGTGGAGTCAGAGGAAGGGGAAGGAACCACCTTCAGGATATATCTGCCGCTGAGTACAGGGGAAATAGACCTTCCAGAAACCCGGGAAGCGGTTTCGGTGAGCCTGGCAGGCACTGGCGAGTACATACTTCTTGTTGAGGATCAGAATGAGATACGAAAAATGATGACTGAAGTACTCAGGGCTTCTGGATACATTATTTCTGCTGCTTGCTCTGTAGAAGAAGCGATTCAGGTGTACAGCAGCCAAAGTAACGTTTTCGACCTTGTCTTTATTGATCTGTTTCTTCCCGATGGTTCAGGGGCAGAACTGGCAGAGATATTCCTTGAAAAGAATCCGGATCAGCGTATTCTTTTTGGCAGTGGCTATGCCAGGAAACCAGAGGACATTGATTTTATAGAAAGAAACCACTATGAGCTGATAAGGAAACCCTATCGCATCTCTGAGTTGAAGAAAGAAATCAGGAAGGTTTTAGACACAGAATAAGCAGTATACCGCACCCCTCCCGGTTGCTTGAGAGTTGCTAATTGTTAAGCATTCATCTTATAGTTGTGCGAAAGTACGGAGAAGCAGAACACAATGTGTTCTGGTGGATGAAGTGCTTTACTCCGTTAATCAGACATTATTTGGATGCATATTATTACTGAATGAAGGGAATTGCTTTGAGCGAGAATGTGGTAACTGTACAGAATCTCATCAAGCATTACAAAGATGTGAAAGCCGTGGATGGTATTTCCTTTGCTGTTAAGAGGGGCGAAATTTTTGGAATAGTGGGCCCCAATGGTGCTGGGAAAACAACCACCATTGAGTGCATTGCAAGTATGCGCAGGGCTGATTCCGGGTCTGTGGATGTACTTGGTCTTGATCCAGTGAAGGATTCAATTGTTCTGAAAAGACGGATCGGTTTGCAGCAGCAGGAATCTGAAATACAGGACAGGCTTCGTCTGTGGGAAGCAATGGAGCTTTTCTCATCCTTCTATGATACTGTTCTTGATTGGAAAGCCCTTCTGAAACAACTGAATCTGTGGGAGAAGAAAGACTCTTTCTATTCTGCCTTGTCCGGGGGGCAGAAGAAACGGTTCTTCGTAGCTATGGCTCTGATTGGAGATCCTGAAATCGTGTTTCTGGATGAGTTTACATCCGGGCTTGATCCCCAGTCAAGAATATCAATCTGGAAACTTGTTAAAGAGCTTCGGGATCAGGGACGAACCATTGTTCTTTCCACTCACTACATGGATGAAGCAGAAAAGCTCTGTGACCGAGTAGCAATTATCGACCACGGGAAGCTTACTGCACTTGATTCTCCCTCTAATCTTATCTCCATGCACGGAGGACATATCCGGGTTCAATTTGATGTTGGTGATGTATTTGACGGTGAATCCCTCTCTCGCCTTGAGGGTGTTGAATCCGTTCTAAATGATGGCAACGTATGCACTCTTGAAGTGAGTGCCAGTTCGACAATTGTGGAAATTGTTAAGAAGCTGGATGCTATGGGGCAGGGGCTTGATTCCTTCAGAATTGAAGCTCCCACCCTTGAGGATGTTTTTCTTAATATCACAGGCAGGGAGGTAAGAGACTGATGAAAAGCCCTTTCATTGCCGTATCAAAGTCGGAATTTATTCTTTACCTCAGAGAACCTTCTGCCTTTTTCTTTACACTGATATTCCCGTTGTTGCTGATGCTTCTGTTCGCCAGTATCTGGGGGAATGAGCCCTTCCCCGGCGAAGAATTCGGGTATGTGGATTTTTCGGTTACTGCATTTATGGGCATGGTTATGGTAACCAGCTTTATTATGTCTCTGACAACGAGCATGGCAGCCTACAGGGAGAAGGGAATCCTGAAGAGATTCAGGGCAGCTCCAGTGACTCCTTTCTCAATTCTCATGGGGCAGCTTGCGGCAGTTTTTGCCGTAACTGTTGCTGGTGTGATTCTTCTTCTGATTGCAGGATTTGCTATCTATGATTTGAAATTCATGGGAAATTTCTTTGAGTTTGTTTTTGTGTTTCACCTTTCCGCAGTGAGCATCGCGGCTCTGGGCTTTATTCCCGCCAGCCTGGCACCAACTGCCAGGAGTGGTGAGGTCATTGCGAACATCATGTATTTTCCCATGCTTTTTCTTTCAGGTGCTGCTTTGCCGCATTCCATGCTGCCTGACTTTCTGAAGGATATTTCTCTGCTGCTTCCCCTCACACATGCAATCAAGCTTATGCAGGGAGTTTGGCTGGGAGGGCACTTCTGGGATTATCCGGTGCATCTGGCAGTGCTGATCGGTTTTGTTTTTGCAGGTCTTTTCGTGTCTGTACGATTCTTCAGGTGGGAATAAGCCGAGGCAACTCCACCTTTAAGCGACTTCAGCTCCGCTGGGTTGTCCTGCCACCTGAGGATTGTGAAGAGGTGAATTGAGGTGGTGCTTTTACTCAATTGAGACAAAGAAGGTCATTGTCGAAGGACTGGAATCTGTGTGGAGTGGAACATACCCGGGAATGTATCTGTCTTTTGGCAGGGATTTCAGCGTAGGTTCCAACACCGCAGATGTCACGGCACGATTCAATATTATCGATTTTAGCGGTTTGTGGATTGGTCTTACCACCACCTTCCTCTTTTAAGGAACCTGCAGGTAGGAGATACTTCAAACTTTCTAATTGAGGTTACTCTGAATCAGGTTCTTTAGTATTATCAGGGAATCCCGTTGTAACATTTTCTTTAATACAGGAGGATCCTATGGCTATTGTTTTAACTGGAAAAAGCCTTACTATCGAGAAGGTTGTGGCAGTTGCCCGTAACAATGAGAAAGTGGAGCTTGATTCGGCTGCAGAGGAGAGAATACTTCTCTGCCGGAAAATGGTTGAGGGCAAGTTGGCTGCCGGCGAGACCATGTATGGAATAAATACAGGCATCGGTGAATTCTCAGAGACCAAACTGAAGGATGATGAAATACTGGCTTTCCAGAAGTATCTTATCTACAACCATTCTGCAGGCATAGGGAAACCGGCTCCCATCGAACATGTACGGGGAGCAATGCTTGGCCGGGCTAATGTACACTGCAACGGGCACAGTGCAGTTCGTCTTCAAATGACCGGAATGCTTGTTGCAATGCTCAATTCCGGAGTTACCCCGGTTGTCTGTGAAAAGGGTTCCGTTGGCGCCAGCGGAGATCTTGCCCCGATGAGCATGATAGCCCTGGTTGTTATGGGTGAGGGAGAGGCATTCTTTAAAGGAGAGCGATATTCTGGAACCGAGGCCTTAAGGCTGGCGGGGTTGGAGCCAATGGAACTACAGGCAAGAGACGGCCTGGCATTAATCAATGGATCAAACCTGCTCACTGCCATTTCAGCCTTAAATCTTTTTGATATGAACAGATGGTTGAAGCAGGCAGAGATAACAGCCGCAATGAGTTTAGAAGCCCTTTACGCAAACCTGACTCCGTACGAAGACAAGGTTCATACAGTTAGAGGGTTTGCCGGTTCTCTGCGCAGCGCCCGTGCAATTCGCAAGTGCATTTCAGGTAGTGATCTTAGCACGGGGAAAACTCCACAGAAAGTACAGGATGCGTATTCAATGCGCTCAACTCCACAGGTTATAGGTGCTGCACATGACGCCATCGCTTATGCCAGAAGCCAGATAGAGATAGAACTGAACGGTGTTGGTGACAACCCGCTTTTCTTCCCGGAGGAAGATCTGGTGCTTACTGGAGCCAATTTCCAGGGAACACCTGTTTCTCTCCCCATGGAAATGGCAGGCACATCAATAACCATGGTCTCTGTTCTCAGTGAAAGAAGGCTGAACAGACTGTTGAATCCAGCTCTGTCGGTGGGTCTTCCTCCTTTCCTGGCAGAAAAACCTGGCCTTTACAGCGGACACATGCTCAGCCAGTACACGGCGGGTATGCTCATTGCAGAGCAGAGGATTCTGTGCACACCTGCGGCAGTTGCATCGATTCCTGCTGCTGCAGATCAGGAAGATTTCGTCAGCATGGGTATGAACACATCTCTGAAAAACTGTCAGATTCTGGAAAATGCGTATGGAGTACTGGGAATTGAGATGATTGCCGCCGCACAGGCTCTTGATTTCAGGAATCACAGATGTGGAACCGGGGTGCAGACTGCTCGTGAAGTAATAAGAACACATGTGGAGCATCTTGGAGAGGACCGGCCTTTGTACCCTGACCACAACAAAATGAGTGAGGTTGTTAAGTCCGGTGAGGTTCTCGATGCTGTTGAAAAGGCTCTTGGCTCCCTTGAAGGGAGCAAATAGCCATGAGATTAGTGGTAATGTGTCTGATTTTTGGTGCAGGTGCAACCCTCGCAGTGCCGGAAGGTATTCCTATTCAGTACATGGACGGCCGTGGCAGGCAGCCGTCCTCTACAAGATTATCTGTAGAAACAGGTAGAGGTTCTTATTCAATGAATGCTGTTTCAGCCCCTCTGCTTCCGTGTGTCGATGGAGACAAAGTAGTGCTGCTTGTGGATGAATCTGTCTACAGTGGAATTTCTGCAGCTCTTACCACCTTTCAAAGTGATCTGGAGGTGGAGGGATACACCGTTCTTACCTGGCAGATAGAAGGCGGAACAGCCTCCGACATCAGGACAGATCTTCAAACCGAATACACCGCAGGTGGCCTTGCCGGAGCTATCGCCATTGGAGATATCCCCACAGGGTGGATGGAGAACAGCTATGGCGAGTATCCCATAGATATGTACCTTATGGACATGAACGGTACCTGGAGTGATCCGGACGGAGACGGTATTTTCAACTCTTACAGCAATGCTGCTCCAGAGATATGGCTTGGAAGACTGACTCCGACATATCTGACATTCGGATCCTCTGTTAGTCTTTTGAATTCCTATTTTTCTAAAAATCACGCTTACAGGAACGGAATGTTATCACTTCCCGACAGAGCTCTGGCCTACGAGGAAGCCTTTACCGGTCTTACCGGGGCACTGGACAATCTTTATGATGATGTTACCAGGAAGACAGACCCGGTTGGAACCAATGCGGATGACTTCAAAGCGGAACTTCTGTACGGTTATGAGTGGGTGCACCTTATCTCCCATTCCAGCCCATGGGGCAGCAGCTTCCACACAGGGGCTCCCTCTGCCGGAGGTGGAACTCTGGATAATTTTGAAGTACCTCCACTTGATCCTCATGCCTTTTTCTATGTACTCAACTGCTGCAGCAATGGCAGATGGACAGAGGTGGACAATCTTGCAAACAGCTACATCTGGACAGATTCATACGGACTTGCCGCTCTTGCTCAGGCAAAGGTTGATTACACTAATTACTTTACTGAGTACTACGGACAGCTTGCTGCAGGATCAAACCTGGGTGACGCCTATAAAGTCTGGCTTGGCAGCAATATGAGCAACGAGGATGGTGCTGTCTTGTTGGGAGATCCTACACTGAAGCCAAGGATTGCTTCCACAGGTCTTGGCTTTTCATCAGGGAATTCCGGGTATCCATCTGTGGATGATTGGCTTGATTATCCTCTTACCGATGGAATGCACACCCAGGGCAGAGTTGATATGTACTCGGATCCTGCGTCCGGGATGGTTTTTGCAGTGTCCGGATCTTCAGACCCGGTCAGGGCAAATGTTCTTGCCACATTCACCGATGGTGATTCCTGGGCGACACCTGTGATCGTCTGTCAGCACGAATACTGGGACTGGCATCCAACAGTTGGCGGTGACGGTACCGGGAATGTCTGGACAGCCTGGCAGTCCATGCGTGACAACCACGAGGGTTATGATATTTACCTCTCTCTGTGGAATGGTTCATCATGGGACAGTGCTGAAACCTTGACCACAGGAGATCCTTTTGATGTTGAACCTGCCATGTCTGGAGGAAACGGACACACCTGGCTTGTGTGGCAGAAATGGGATTCAGGAGACCCTGATATTGTAGGAAGAATGTGGACCGGTTCTGAGTGGACTATTGAAGAAACAATTGCAGATGCCAATACTCCTGAACGCTATCCGGATGTTGCCTGGAACGGGTCCGGGTACGGGCTTGTTTACCATCGCAAATCGGATGACGGATGGGTTATTGGTTTCAGGGATGCCCCCGACAGTGGAGCATTTGGTGCAGAAACCGTTATTTCCTCAATTACGGACGAGAGCAGATATCCCTGCGTTGCAGGTACTTCTGACGGTTTTGCAGCGGTTTGGCAGCGCCAGAATGGAAAAATCATGTACTCCGGATCTACTGGAGGAGCATGGAGTTCTCCTGAGATCGTTTCAGAAGCTGATTTTGGTCTTCGTCCATCTGTGATTGTCGCCTCTTCCGGGAATGTAATTGTTTCCTGGACCGCTGGAATGAACTCCATCCGTTACAACGAATGGGATGGTTCTTCATGGAGCGGGGTTTATACAGCAGCGTCATCAAGCGCTGTTGATGATGGCAAAATTGCCTGCAGTTCTTCCGGAGACCTTTGGCTTGTCTATGGAGCCAGGGGAGATGACCTGCAGTGGGATCTTCGCGCATCCACACCTGATCCAGCAGGCGTAGAGGGTACCGAGGAGAAAATTACTTTCGCCATAGTCAATTCGGGATCGAACCCGGTTCACAGCCTGGCTGTATTCTCCATAACTGCACCGGGAGAATCACTTCTTTCTATCCACGATATGACTGGTAGAATCGTTCACACCAGTATGGTGATGCCTGGAGACTTTAACTGGGATTGCAGCACTATGGCATCAGGCATTTACATGGTTCGTGTTTCCAGCGGAAGTTCAACCAGTGATCTCAAGCTGGTTCTGATAAAGTAATTCCAGCAGCTTACAGGGGAGGTGCTCAACCTCCCCTGTGCAGTACTATTTCTCTGGTATTTCCCCTGCATTTTTCAGAGCAATTCTTGCTGTGATCGGTCCAACTATCTCAAAGAAAATACAAGTGGCAGTAATTGTGGTAACTACTGATGCTGCAATTGATTGAGCCTGTGCAGAATCGATACTCGCGAACTCCTGTGCTACAAGAAGCGAAAGACCGATTGCAACACCTGCCTGGGAGAGAAGCCCCAGGCCAAGGTTGTTTCTTATGGTTTTGCTTGCTCCCCCAAAATATGCACCCAGCCAGGCGCCACCAATCTTTCCAGTGGTTCGCCCTATGATATAAGCAATGCCTATCATGCCCAGTGCGGGGAGTGCAGCGAAGTTGAGATGTGCTCCTGCAAGGAAGAAGAATAGAATAAACAGCAGGGGCATCAGTGATCTAAGCTGTTCATTTACACCCATAATGGTACTCTGTTTTGATGTGTTCGCCAGTACGAAGCCAATGGCCATGTTCACAAGAATCAGAGAAAGGTGGAGCATGGAGGCCAGCCCCGCTCCCATAAGGATAAATCCGAATGTTAATGCAGGTATGTTGTTCCTGGAATCAATCTTGCGAACAAGGTAGGAATACAGCAGACCAAGAGCCCCTCCAAGGATCAGGCTGATTACTATCTCAACTGCCGGTTTTATCAAACCGGCTGCCAGGCTGCCCTGGGAGATTCCGGCTTCAGAGAGAAGAATCTGTTTAGCAACAGCAGCGGTGAACCCGAAGAGCAGGATAGCTACACCGTCATCGAAACCTGCCACAGCGTAGAGGGAGGAAGAGAGCTTTCCCTTCGCCTTGTACTCTCTGATAACTGCTACGGTGCCTGCCGGAGCAGTAGCAGGAGCAAGTGATCCGAATATCAATGCTGTAACCAGGTCACCGGTAACTAGATATACAAGCACTGCTACAAGTATCAACGCTGAGAAGGATTCGAGTAATATGATCAGTCCAATGGATTTCCCCAGAGATTTGAGGGTGGTAATTTTCAGCTCATTTCCAATACTGAAAGCAACAAATCCCAAGGCAATGTCTGTAATAAAGGCAAGATCATTCAAGTAGCCGTGGTGAAATATTCTGAGAACGGAAACTCCCATTACCGTGCCAAGAAGCATGTAACCGATAATAGAAGGAAGACCAATCTTCTTTACAAGCCTTCCTGAAAAAAGTCCAAGTGTAACTGCAGTACCAATCAGTGCAAGAAGCGGTATTGATGTTGATGTCATGGCAGACTCCTAATAATCCAGTGAGCCAAGTGCGTGGTGCAGGTCTGTAACTGTCACCATAACATCGGTTTGCCGCTGGAGGTCGCCGCAGACATATTCAATGCTGCGAAGTGTTTGATTGAGAAGAGAGTCTTTTACCACCGCAATGATGATCCGGTTGAATGTGGTCAGGTCACTGTTCCAGAAACCGGCGAAAATTGGCATACTGGACATGTATTCCGTGGATTCATGAGCTTCCAGAACCATTGCTCCGGCTGGTTCACCTGAGGCAAATACCTGGAGAACATCATTGAAGAGCTCCTCGCTCCTGATAAAAACATGAAGCATTCTCATCCCGGGGGTTTGAGACAGAGGGCCATCTGAGGGGACATCCTCCAGAAGGTTCTTTATCAGGTTGTAAAGCTCGTCTGCTGTTTTTGCACCTCTGATTCCGGATCTTGTTTCAGGATTCCTGAGAAGCCGTGCCATCCCTGAGAGAACTTTGAGATGTTCTTTGGGATTTTCATCGGGACCGATTACAAACGGAAAAATATTAACCTTTACGTTGTCTATTGCGTTAAAATCGATCCCATTTCTTGTTGTTGCAACGCCCACAACAAAAGTGGATAAACCTGGAAGTCGGCAGTGAGGAACGGCAACACCGCTGCCCAGACCTGTTGAAGCCAGCTCTTCTCTTGCCATAAGAGCTTTTTCTACCACCTCGCAACCTATGTTTTTCAGAACTGGACTCAGGCAGGCGAGCTCAGCAATCCTGGCGATAAGCTGTTTCTTATTTTTCACAACGAGATTAACCGCTATGTTGTTTTTGTTCAGTACATCAATCAGGGTCATAAATTCCTCCAGAATTGTCAACGCACCCCTTGGAAGGGTGCTGCAGTAGATCTAAAGCAGTCCTGCCAGTGGCAGTATGTCCGGTAGACCGGCTACGGTTGCAACAAGTCCGGGTTCGGCAAACTCAGTTTGTTCTGCCTGCCACGTGAATTGACGCTTAACGTAGAGCGCGTTAACGCCGCATCCTATGGCAGGATTTATGTCGGACCTCGGGCTGTTTCCAATCATGCATGCCTCTGATGGAGCTACTCCGGCAGAGGAAAGCAATTCTTTCATGGTGTTTTCTGTTTTCATGGGAACTACAGTGCAGTACTCAAAATACTCTGAGATTCCCGAACGGTTGAACTTGTCTATCTGATGATTCTCTTCGCCCATAGTATAGACGATCATACGCTTACCAGCGGTGAATAGTCTGTTTAGAGAGTCGAGGACACCTGGCAATAGAACCAGTGGATGGTGAAGCAGGCAATTCGATATATAATCAAAACTATCAACCATATACGGTGTAAGGAGATCGTATCTCTCTTCAAGAATCAACCTTAGTGTAGCTAAATACGGTCGTGCACCGTATCCTGTTAATGAAAGCCTTTCAATGTCTCTTCTGCGAATTTCAATGCCGATTTCCACCGGATCGAAACCCAGACTGTGCAATAGAGCCGTGAAATCCTCTTCGGCGCGCCTGAAGTACAGCCCGCTTTCCCAAAGGGTGTCATCGGCATCAAAAATCCAGAGTCTGGTATCCTTTAATCTCGAGTTCAGTGTTTTCATGCAGTGAATATAACACTGTCGGGATGAAACAGACATTGATTCCTTTATGGAGGGGTGAGTAAACACGAATGTGAGCTGTTAGCCTTTAATTTGATAATTCGTACTGAGTGGAAGTCTCTAACATCAGGAGAGGCAGTAATATAAGATCAATTGCCGTGAGGAGTTAACAAAGAGCGAAGAAGCAAAATTCTTAAATAACATGGAATTGATTTAATACAAAGACACAAAGGAAGATAGAAGCGAAGACGGTCTCTTGCGAGCGTCAGATTACTTTGTATACTCATAAGATATGAAGTTGCGTAAACATGAAGTTCTGAAGTTCATGTTTTGAGACTTCTATTATAGTAGTTTTTTTTACCGTTGACGAGGTTCATGAAACGACTTAGTTTTACAAGAGTGGTGGTTGGTTCTAGCTTCCCCGCTGTTTTGTGGTTCAGCACCGCCTGGCAGGTGTTCTAGATCTGCTGTGGTTTTCTTAACAATCTATTTTTTCAATGCGGAGGATTTATGAAAAACGGAGTATTTGCACTTCTAACACTGTTAATCGTCTTTTTTACGGTTGGTTGTGGAGAAGAAGCACCCCGGCCAGTGGGGGATGCCCAGGTTGACGAGGTTTTAACAGTTGACGAAGCAGTCACAGGCAATGTTCCGATAGAGGATGTTGTAATCAATTCAGAAGCTACTCCGTTGAAGATTGGTTTTGTCAAGCAGGATCATCATTCAGCTGTTTTTGTTGCAGCTCTGAGAAGCGAAATGATGCATGCGGATTATTCTGTTTACCTTATTCCCCTCGGAGAAAATTTCTACGCTCTTATCAAAGATAACGAACAGGTTGCAGAAATAGAGTTCATCCAGTCTCAGGGTGCCATCAATGTACCTAACAATATGATCGCCGGTCTTTTTGAATTGGGGTTCGGTGGAGTTGTTCCCTTTGCAGCCAGTATTGATCAGGGAAATCCTATTTTGATCGTGAGTCCTCTTCATCAGCGTGGAGATATGCTTGTTGTTTCTGCTGATAACGAAGCTGTTACAGACTGGGACACATTTCTTGCGTGGGTTGATACAGCAGAGCAGCCTGTTACTGTAGGCTTTAAAAGCCCCAAAGCTGTTGCTCTGATTATTTTCCAGAGTGCTCTTGCTGAAGCTGGAGTTCCATTTGCCATGTCCGGCGGCGAAATAGAAAATGCAAAGATTATTCTTTACAATGCTCAGGGTCAGCCGAACCTCAATCCTGCTCTGCAGGAGGGCATGATCGATGCTTATGTCTCAAACAACCCTGCTTGTGCAATGGCAGAACACAACGGTATCGGCAAATGTGTTGCTGAGCTCTCCATGCTCCCGCCAGGTGATTTTGAGAACCATCCATGCTGCGCGATTGCAGCCACTGAAGAAGTTATTGCTGCAAAACCTCACGAGGTGGCAGTTGCTCTGCAGCTGTTCGCATATGCTACTGAATTCATCAATGAGAACCCGGAAGAGGCAGCAGCTGCAGCTTCTGAATGGATCGGAACTCCTCTTGAGGTCGAACTGGTATCAATGGCCACAAGTCTTTACGACATGAATGTTACTGAAGACTGGACAGGCAACATGAATGCGATTATCAGCCACATGCGTGGATTGAATGTATTCAGCGGTCCACTTCTGGATGCTGACCATGTAACAGAGATTGAAGTCATTACGAATTTTAGTTTGTTACCGGAAGACTGCAGGTAGGCGATCTATTTACATGGGCGGTAGAGTTCCGTCTGGTAGATTTACTGTAGACTCCTGGCAGAAGGTGAGAAACCTTCTGCCAGGATTCATTATTCCAGCTCTGATACTGATTGTGTGGTTTTTCTTTTCCGGCAGCACACTTCTTCCAGCACCAGATTTGGTAATCCGTATTCTTTTACACCCGTCTGAAGATCTCCTAAGTTGCGGTTCTCTTCTGTGGAACACCGGAGTAAGCCTGATCAGGGTATTGCTGGGATTATCAATTGCCATCCTGCTTGGAACACCGCTAGGATTCATGATGGGAGCCAGTCAGCGCTTCAGACAATTCACTTCGGTTATTACTGAACTCGCAAGACCGCTTTCTCCCATTGCCCTCCTGCCTCTCTCCATAATCATTTTCAAGGACACATCTTTTACTGAGGTGCTGGGGTTAAACCATCTGAAGTACACCAGACACATTCTCAATGAGCTTCAAATTGGTATGGTCTTTATCCTGGCCTGGGGTGGAATATTTCCAGTAATTCTTGAGACCATGCACGGTGTAAGGGGAGTAAGAAAAGTGTACATTGAAGCGGCCAGAGTACTGGGTGCAGGCAAGCTGTTTATCTTCAAGCATGTTCTTCTCCCGGCATCGCTTCCCGATATTTTTGCAGGCTACAGGATGGCTGTAGGCAGATGCTGGATGGTGATAATTGCTGCCGAAATGCTTCCAGGAACCAATTCAGGTATAGGTTATCTTCTCAGATATTCCTACCAGCTATCGAGGCTTGATGTAATGCTTGCCTGCATTTTTATTATCGCACTTATCGGGCTCATTTTTTCCCGAGGACTGGAATTGGCCGGAGAGAAGTGGCTTCTTCTCAGAGCAAGGGAGCGATGATATGGCTGTGTCACTGACCCATCTTGAGAAATCCTATCAAGATCCATCGGGGAAGAGCTTTCGGGTTCTTGGTCCAATCGACTTGCGCATTGAAACCGGTGAGTTTCTCTGTCTGCTGGGACCTACAGGGTGTGGAAAGACAACTCTTCTTCGAATACTTTCTGGTTTGGAGCAGGCTGACAGCGGGAAGGTATCTCTTGGAGCTGGGAGGTTTGGCTATGTGTTCCAACAGGGTGCTCTGTTCCCATGGATGAATGTTGAATCAAATGTGATGTTTCCACTTAAAGCCAAAGGCATGACCGGGAGCGAGTGTAGATCCAGAGCAGCCGAAATGCTCAATCATGTTGGACTGTATGGATTTAGTAAGAGTTTTCCTCACGAGCTTTCCGGTGGAATGCAGCAACGTACAGCACTTGCCAGAGGTCTTGTTACTGAACCTGAGCTTCTGCTGCTTGATGAGCCCTTTGCTTCTCTGGATACAAGAACAGGCATCAACTTGCAGGAAATGCTCAGGGCTATATGCGGAAGATTGTCTACTACAGTTATTTATGTAACACACAGCATTGAAGAAGCGGTGTATCTTGCAGACAGAATAGTTGTAATGGGTCACAGCCCCGGAAGAATTGTACGAAATGAATCTCTGAACCTGAAATGGCCCCGAAGCCGCCTGTCCAGCGAATTCACCGAGATCCTGCTCTCGTTCAGACAGACCTTTGAGAAATTGGTTGATCCTTCTGCTACTTTGTCCTCCTGAGTCGAAGGTAAAGAACCAATGCTATTGTATCCAGCGAAACAAGAGTTGCAAGTGTCTGTCCGTCACCGTAGTTGTTGATTCCGAAAACGAACCGCAGAATGATAAACACAAGTGCCCCCAAAATTAACCCCCTGTAAAAATGACGATAGTTGAGTACCTACTGTCTTCTCCATGTATGTATATTAACACTCCTTTCCGAAACAGGCAACTTGGGCGCATTGAAAGGCGGGTGGTTATCTTTGAATGGTGAAATTGCCCATAATGGTGACAGAATCAGAATTTCCGGCAGATTCTCCGTCAAAGATTTGGAGGATGTAACTACCTCACTGGAAGGTAATTCAGCCAGACATCTCGTTCTGGATTTCAGCAACTGCCAGAGCATTGATGGCTGCATCGCCGTGCGGATATGGTCCATTGCTGAAGCAAAAAACGCAAAAGGAGCTTCCCTGGAATTCCGGGGCATGAATCCGGATATAGAAGCAATATTTAACACATTTAAAGCCATAGATGACAGACCCGCACTGCCTGTTCAAAAACACACACTTCTCTACAACTTTGAAGATATCGGCGACAAGGTCCTTGCCACCTGGGATACAGTATACGGACTGGCTATTTTTACAGCAAAAGCGTTTAAGGCTCTCTTTTCTGGTAAGGTAAGGGGTTCCATCACTGCATACTACATGGAACAGTCCGGGGTAATGGCAATACCGATTGTAATAACTCTTAACTGGCTGATGGGAGTCGTTCTTGGCTACCAGGCCGGTTACCAGATGAGCCAATTCGGCGGAGAGCTCTTTATGCCTGCTCTTCTGGCCTACAGTATCTGCTGGGAGATCGGACCTATGATGACTGCTGTTCTTGTTGCCGGGCGATCCGGTTCAGCTTTCGCAGCGGAAATCGGAACAATGAAAGTAAGACAGGAAGTGGACGCCCTGGAGGTAATGGGATTCAATCTCTATGGCTATATTGTTACTCCCAAGATGATTGCCCTGTTTGTAGTTATGCCGCTGCTTATCACTGCTGCCAATTTTGCCGGGATGGCAGGTGGTCTTGCTGCCGGGGGAATATTTCTGAAAATGCCTGCTGTGGTGTATATCGCTGAGGTCAGAAAAGCTCTTATTCCGTTTGATCTGTACTGGGGAGTCGTTAAGGGTTTTTTCTATTCCACGATTATTTCTGTAACCGGTTCTTACATGGGCATGAGGGTTCGCGGAGGACCTGCCGCTGTGGGCAGAGCAACCACATCTGCTGTTGTGGTCAGCATTTTCCTTGTGATTCTCGTTGATGCATTGCTATCTCTTCTGTTTATCCACATCAGACCCGGGCTTTTGCTATGAAAGAGAAGATTATTCAGGTTGAATCTCTCACCGGGGGCTATGACGGCAGCATAGTGCTGAAGAATGTAACTTTGGATGTTTACAAGGGGGAAGTGCTTGTAATCGTCGGGAAGAGCGGTTGCGGTAAATCCACCATAATGCGGTATTTTCTTGGATTACAGAAACCCTATTCCGGCAGAGTTCTGTTTGATGGAACTGATATTTGGAGCTGTCCCGCAGCACTTAATGAATCCAGAAAGCGTTGGGGCGTTCTATTCCAGTCCGGTGCTCTTCTGGGGAACTATACAGTTATTGAGAACGTTATGCTGCCACTGAAAGAATTTACCAGTTTGACCATGGCAGAGATGATGGATGTTGCCCTGAGCAAGCTTGAAGTTGTGGGGCTGGAGCATGCAGCCTTTGAAAACCCGCTGGAGATTTCCGGCGGAATGCAGAAAAGAGCGGGTCTGGCCAGGGCAATGGTTCTGGACCCTGAGGTTCTGTTTTTTGACGAGCCTTCCGCCGGTCTTGATCCTGTTACATCTGCCGAACTGGATAATTCAATACTGTCCGTGAACAGATCGCTGGGAACAACTTTGATTATTGTTACCCATGAGCTGGCCAGTATTTTTGCCATATCAGACAGAGTAGTTATGCTTGATCCGGAGGAACACGGAATCATTGCTTCAGGAACCGCCCGAGATCTGGCAGACAGTTCCGAAGATCCAAGAGTCAGAGCCTTTTTCGGAAGAAAGATTGGAGAGTAGCTATGGCATTGCGAGCCAATAAATTACGACTTGGCATATTTTTTGTGCTCATCATGTTCTTATTTATTGGAGCGATATTCTGGCTGGTGGGAGGGTTTACAAAAAGTGCGAGTACCAGTTATGCCTGCTACTTTGGTTGGAGCGTGGGAGGATTGAATGTGGGTAGTGCGGTGAATTACAATGGTGTTCCCGTGGGCTCTGTTACTTCCATAGAGATTGCTCCCGACGGCAGACTTGTGAAAGTTGTTCTGCAGATTGACGACAAGAAGTTTATTGTAGACAATACCATTGTTGCCTCTCTATATCTTACAGGCATCACCGGTCTCAGGAATCTCAATCTGGAGAGTCTTCCGGATTCTGTCAGCAGGCTCTGGGGAGAGAATCAGCTTTCATTCTGGTCTGAACTTCCTGTTATTCCCGTTCGCTCAGGAACAGTCCAGTCGGTAACCACCGGCCTTGCCCGTGTTTTCGAAATGATGGAAAGCATTGATGTCAAGGTACTGAATGATCAAGCCATACTTGCTCTTACGAGGATAAACACCTTACTGGAGGATATAGAGAGTGATTCTCTGGGTTGCAGAATCTCCGACACCATGAACAATGTTGATCAGGTTCTTATCACTTACAACAATCTTGGCCTGGAGCTGACCGCTGCAGTGCGAGAGCTAAAGGGGGATGTATCACCCCTCATGGCTGATATTCGATCTTTCATGGATGAGCTTGCTAAGCTCAGCAGTGCTATCACCTTTATTGTAGACGACATGGAGAACTCTTTTGATGATACGGAAGTAATCCTTCATGAGATCAGCGTTACACTGCCCATTATCAACAGGATGCTGGAGGGGCTTATTTACGGTTCCAGTGGAGAGGATATGTGGAGATGAAAAAACTATCACTAATGTCTGTCGTTACTCTTTTGCTCTTTACAGGTTGTATCACAGTTAATGTCCCTCTGGGCGGTGGAGATTCTGTTCCATCTTTTCAGTGGCAACTGAGATGGGAAGCACCCATAAAGACTGGAAATCTGATTTTTACCAACATTCTCAGGATCAAAGATTTTGATGCTTCAGGAAGCTATCAGCTCTCAGGTATAGTTGTAAAATACGATGACGGGAGCGTTTCCGAGAGTTCAAGCAACAGATGGGTGACCCGTCCCGGAGCCATGTTGAGTGAAATATTGTCAAGAGACTTGCAGGTTACAGGTAACTATCCGGCAATTTTCAGAACTGCTACAAGCGCGGATAATCTTCTTACCGTTGAAGGGTATGTAAGGGAATTCGGAGCAACACAGATTGACAGTGTTACCTGGATAGCCGTTTTTGATGTAGATGTTACTTTATTGGGCAACAGAGGAACAGAGGTTCTTCTTCAGCAAAATTACAGATATGAAAAAAGTATGCCTGAAACAGGATTCAAGACTCTTACGGAACAAATGTCACTGCTTGGTGCCTTGTGGTCCGAGGAGGTTATGGTAGACATTGCAGGCGTTCTTTTACCTCGCAGATAGGAGTGCAATTGGGTCTTTTCAGTAGAAAGAAAAATGTGACTGCAGCAAAGCGGCAGGCAAGAACCGCTCCACCGTATGACAACATGAACAACTTCATTATCATCGTGCTGGACAGTTGCCGTTACGATTCCTTCATGGAAGCAGCACCTTCCACCATAATGAAGCTCGGGGAGGCAGAGGACAGGTACAGTTACGCAACCTGGACTGCTCCATCTCACTACAACATGCTTATGGGTCTTATGCCGCATACCAGCCCTGAAGGTGTTTTCGCAAGCGAGTACTACAAGCATGATTTCATCAGATACAACGAAAGACTGGGTGCCAGGGATATTGAGTTTAAAAGCCTTGTTCCCAGGCTCTGGCTTCCCGATTTTCTTCAGAGAACAATGGGTTACAGAACACATGCCATGGTTTCTCTTCCTGTTCTGAACAGTATGACACCGATTAATCGCGGGTTCGATACATTCAGACTTATGGATAAACACAACGATATGAACGCCATGCTTGATCTTATGACTTTTCCATCAGACAGACCCAGTTTCTACATGCTCAATGTGGGGGAGACTCACTATCCTTATGCCAGACCTACAGAGGAACAGAATGACTGGCCCCGTATCAGTGGTGTTCATGGAGTATTCAAGCATCTGGATGATCATGTTGTAGACGGGTGTATTGAAGAGAGCACAACTGGTGAAAAGCAGTTTTTTGACCAGAAGGAAATGGATATGCTCAAAGCAAGGCAGATTGATACTGTCAAGTATCTTGACACTGTATTTGAGAGGCTCTTTGATATTGTCCCTGCCAATACATGGATAACAGTTACATCTGATCACGGGGAACTTTTCGGTGAAGAGGGGTACTTCGGACACGGACCTATTTTTTCAAAGAAAGTATTCCAGGTTCCATTCCTGGAAGGTAAAATACACTAAGGAGTATGATGTCGGAACAGAGAACCATGAAATTCAAAGCAGAGACAAGACGGGTACTGGATCTTGTTATTCACAGCCTTTACTCCAACAAGGACATATTTCTTCGGGAACTGGTGTCAAATTCATCGGATGCAATTGACAGATTGAGATACCTTGCTCTTGATGATCCTGATCTTCTCGGGGAAGAGTATACGCCGGAAATACTTATCACTGTGGATAAAGTGGCGGAAACACTCACCATAAGCGATAATGGTGTTGGCATGAACGCAGAAGATCTTGAGAACAATCTGGGAACTGTAGCATCTTCAGGCACAATAAAGTTTCTGGAAGAAGTGGCCGCCAATGCTGTGCGACCTGAACTTATCGGCCAGTTCGGTGTGGGCTTCTACTCGGCATTCATGGTTGCAGATTCGGTAACCGTCAGCAGCCGCAAAGCCGGAGAAGAATCCGGCTGGATATGGCGGAGCGAAAACACCGAAGATTTCACCATTGAACCCGCTGGCAAAGAAATTCCAACAGGCACATCCATAACGCTTCAGATGAAGGATGACGCCGGAGAGTACCTCGATCAGTGGAAGATAGAATCTCTTGTGAAACACTACTCTGATTTTGTGAGCAATCCTGTATTCCTTATCAAGGAAGAAACAGATGATGACGGAAACAAAGAGGAGAAAAAGAGCCAGATAAACACAGGAACTCCTGTGTGGTTGCGTTCGCCTTCTGATGTTGAGGAATCCGAGTATAACAGTTTTTACTCTCACCTTACCCATGATCATGCTGAACCTCTTGGCAGGTTCTGGTATCATGGTGAGGGCACAACCGAATTTTATTCACTCGTGTTTATCCCTGCCTCAAGAGGTATGGATATCATGATCCCGGACAGAAGACCCGGTCTGAGTCTGTATGCGCGCAAGGTTATGATTATGGAGAGGGCAGAGAACATCCTGCCTCCGTACCTGCATTTCCTCCGCGGAGTTGTTGAAAGCCCGGATGTCTCACTGAATGTTTCCAGAGAGATGCTTCAGCAGGACAGGGTTCTTAAAACCGTGAACAAGGTTCTTACAAGAAAAATACTTGACCATTTCAGCGAAATGCTGGAGCAGGACCGCGAGAAGTACGACAAATTTTTCTCTCTCTACGGTGATTTCATCAAGGAGGGAGTTTATTCCGACCATGAGCGCAAGGAAGAACTGGCCTCTCTTCTCCTGTTCAATACATCGAAGACAGATGGAATAAAGTCTCTAACCGATATAGTGGAAGAGCTGCCTGAAGATGGATCTATTTTCTATCTTGGCGGAGCTTCTCTTGATGAATTGAAACGTTCACCTCATCTGGAGGCTGCCGGCGATGACGATGTTATACTCCTCCACGGGCCGGTTGACCTTCTTGCTGTGGAATCTCTCATGGAATTCAAGGGCAGAAAATTCACAAATCTTGCCAGCGAAGCCAATGAAAAAGACATGTCAAAGGAAAACAAAGACATCAGGGACAAGGCTGAAAAGGAGCACTCCGAGTTGATCCAATCAATCAAAGACATTCTTGGCGAAAAGGTGTCCGGAGTCAGGTTCTCGCCCAGACTCAGGGAAACTCCGTGCATACTTGTTGCAGCACAGGATGACCCCGGTGAGATGATGAAGATGATGATGCGGGCTATGAACCAGGATGCTCCGGAATCGAAGAAAATTCTTGAGCTCAACCCTGCTCATCCGGTAATTGCCTCACTGGAAGCGCTTAATTCAGATCAGGGCACTAAAGATTCCTTCGGTAAAAGAGTTGAGATGCTCCTGGAACTTGCAAAGGTTCTTTCAGGTTCAAGGCCTGATGATCCTGCCCGTTTTGGCAGGTTCGTAGCTGAGTTAATGGGATAATTGCGGGATAATCCTTTTTCGGGGAGTGCAAATGCAGTACCTTATCATTGTTCTAGTCTCTGTACTCCCCGGTCTTGGATGGCTGTGGTTTTTCTACAGGACGGATAAATACGAACCTGAGCCCAGGAAACTGGTTCTTAGAACTTTTCTTCTGGGAATTCTTGTCGCGATAGCCATGGGAACATCTTTTGAAGGATTGCCTTTCCCTTGGGGCCCGGCAAGATATGCTGCTGTAATATGGGCTCCCATTGTTGAAGAAACAGCCAAGTTTCTCATTGTGTTCTGGACAGTATTCTCCAATAAAAATTTCAACGAACCAGTGGATGGTATTGTTTATGCAGCTTCTGCAGCACTTGGTTTTGCTGCATGCGAGAATGCGTTTTACGTGTTTTCAAGCTGGCATGGCGGCAGCCCGGAGATGGGTGTGTTCACCCTGCTGGCACGGTCGGTTTTCAGTGTTCCAGGTCATGCTCTTTTTTCAGCTTTCTTTGGTGCTGCACTGGGGTATGCAAAGGGCAGAAAAGGTATGAAGCCCGTTCTGGCAGTAGCAGCAGGACTTCTGCTTTCAATGGTTGCCCATGGCCTGTTTAACTGGCTGAGCATGGAGAACATTTTTGGAGGGCTTGCCTTCATCGTATTCATGGCGATTCTGTGGCGGGTGGTTTACAAAACACTTCTTATTCCGGCATTGAACGCTTCCCCCTTCAAAAAATAGACAGGAAAATTATGGGAAAGAAATTTACGGTGTTCTCTTTGAATATTTCCCCGGAGAAGGGTACGGAAAAGACTCCGGTAGACTCGGTCACAGTAACCTCTGCCGGATTTGAAAACGATGCTCACTCCGGTAACTGGCACAGGCAGATCAGTCTGCTGGATCGGGAAAGTGTTGTGGACTTTGCTTCCAGAAGCGGGCTGACTATTAATCCCGGGGATTTTGGAGAGAATATTACTACCGAAGGAATAGATATTACACTGCTTCTTCCAGGTCTTGTGATCACCGGTCCCGACGGACTGCGTCTTGAAGTAACCCAGGTTGGGAAAGAATGCCACGGTGATGATTGTACTATCTACCGGAAGGTCGGTAAGTGCATCATGCCCGGAAGAGGCGTATTCTGCCGGGTGCTTACCCCTGGACATTTGCACAGAGGTACTATACTTGAGCTTGCGGAAAAAGATTAACACGATGTAATTGAAAGAAGGTATCATGTCGATATTCAACGATTTGAGGGAAGCTGTCACCAGAAATATAGGAAAGGTTATGAACTCCGGTGCCCAGTACAGCGATGCCCGTTGGTATGAGGATGACAGCTCTGAAATGCTGATGATGCTTGACGGCAATCTTGAGGGTAACGATACCACTATTGAAAGCGGACTGGGTGTTCGCGTTCTTTACGGTGGTGCCTGGGGTTTTGCTGCAACCAGTCAGACTGCAAAGATCGATACATGTTTTGACAGGGCGATGGCTAATGCCGTATCTGCTTCCCTGCTTGTAAAAGTCAAGCTTGATATGGGAAAGATGGATGGTCATACAGGCAGCTACACATCTCCATTCGAGATTGATCCCATTGATGTCAGCCTTTCTGAAAAGGTTGACTTCCTGAAGAATGTGGATGATTCCCTTACCGAGGACTGGATTCTCCGCAGAATGATACGAGTGCAGATCCAGAGAATGATTATTCATTTCTGGAGCAGTGAGGGTACCTACACACAGAAGAAACTTATCAACACTTTTGCACACATGACAGCCATGGCGCTGGACTCTGATCGTCAGATGCAGAGGCGCTCCAAGTCTCTCTACTGTGAAACTGAAGGAACCCGGGGCTGGGAAATGCTGACAAATCCCGTGCTCTGGAGTGGTCATGCTGAGCGCGTCAAGGCTGAGCTTAAAGAGGTTCTTGCGGCTCCAGAGCTGGAGTACGGCAACAGGTCTGTGATTCTTCTTCCCGGCCAGGGTCATCTCCAGGTTCACGAGACCATAGGACATCCACTGGAGCTCGACAGAATTCTGGGCTACGAGCTTTCCTATGCCGGTGGAAGCTTTGTCAATCTTGATTCTTTCGGAAAACTCAAGTACGGGTCAGATAAACTCACTGTGAGTGCTTACGGTTCCATTACCAATAGTCCGGGCACATTCGGATTTGATGCAGAGGGAACACCTGAGCGGGATTATCTTCTGATAGACAAGGGCATTCTCGTGAATTGCCTTACTTCCAGAGCCATGATCAGCGAGGCAAATCAGAGAGCTGGCCGGGAAGTTTTCGCCGAAAGCGGTGGAGCAAGCAGGTCAACTGCATTCTACCGTGCCCCCATCGACAGAATGACAAATGTGAATATTCTTCCAGGTAATGATGGAACCCTCGAGGACATAATCAGCACCACAGAGGATGGAATTATTGTGGACAACCCTACAAGCTGGTCTATTGGTTCAAACCGTGAGCACTTCCACTTTGGATGCGAGATTGCGTGGGAAGTGAAGAATGGCGAGATCACCAGAGTTCTCAGAAATCCATCCTATCAGGGACACACAGTTGAGTTCTACAACAACCTTTCTGCCGTTGGAGATGAATCCACCTGGGTTGTAGAGCAGGTTGAGAACTGCGGCAAGGGAGAGCCCAATCAGGTTATGGAACTTGGTCACGGTCTTCCTGTGGTGAAATTTGATAATGTCATTTCCGGAGAAAGGAAGTAGCATGATGATGAACGATAAACTCCGAAACATGATCACAGAAGTCAGGAATAAAGTACGGGACCACGGTATAAAAGCCTCAATTCATTACCATCACGAGAACAGCCACCTTATGAGGATAGGTAACAATTCAGTCAGCCTGAACACCAGTGAAGAACTGACGCGAATTGACATTGAAGTAATCGAGAACAGAAAAAAGGGAACCCACACACATCTTGGTGAAATAGGATCAGCAGATGATCTCTTCAAGATGATTCTCATGGTTTCTGAGAAGGCCGGAAAATCCGCAGAGATGGACTTTGAACCGGTTCTCACCGTGATCGAAGCGAATGTGGAAACCGAGACTCAGTACGATGCGGCTCTTGATAATCTTGATCCATCTGTAAAAGAGCGAGTCTACAGTGCAATATTTAAGAATGTCGGTGAGAATTACAATTACTCCGGTTCCTGGTCAAGTGGCAGCACTGAAACCTTTTCTGTTACTACTGCCAACAACAATTCAGTATGGCACAGGCTTACCGACCAGCAGTTCACCTGTGTTCTCAAGCACCCTGAGAAGATGTGGGAACTGGCAAGCTGGCAAACCGGATGGAAAGCCGGGGATGTAACTGCCGAGGCCACCATTAATGAATTCAAGAGCATTCTTCCAGTCTATGAAAATCACGATGGTTTCAAGGTCGAGCCGGGGAGTTACAGGGTTGTATTTGGATCTCAGTCTCTCGGAGATCTTCTAGGTATGACCGTATGGACAGGTTGCGCCGGGCGCACCTGGGAGATGAAGATGGGCTGGACTGCAGACAGGAAGATTGGAGACGATGTTCTTCACCCCTCAGTTACTGTTCTGGATGACCCGGAAAACGGTCAGATTTTCTCAGAACCTCTCAGTGATTCCGGGATGCTAACAAAAACACAGGCAATGATCGAAAAGGGCAAGTTTGCCGGGCTTCTTTACGACAGAAACACCGCCTCGAAGTACGGCAAGGAAGCAACTCCCAGTGCAGGTTGTCTTGCAATGCAGCCCGGTGAGGGATCTGTTGACTTCCTTGAGGCAGTTAAAGATTTTGAGAGGGTTCTTTACATTCCTGCAATCCACTACATGAACATGCCCAATATGAGCAAAGGCATCTTCACAGGCAGTAGCCGTTTCAGCGCTGTACTTGTGGAAAAAGGCAAGATTGTCAGCCCGATATTTTCAAGCAGAATAACCGATCAGTTCGAGAATATCTTCGGCAAAGTTCTTGCAATTTCCTCGGAAACAATCAGCGTAAACACATCCAACACTTACGGCAGAAGAGCCCCAAGCGCCGTGTCTGTTCCAACCTGGATGCTGGTTGATGATGTTAAGATCACAGACTGCGCGGAAAGTTTCTAAGACAAAAAATACGGAATCTCCTCCAGAGGTAAGACTCTGGAGGGGATATTAACCTGATTCTTATATCCGGGCTGAATGAAATTATTCAGCGAAGGTGTTTTGCGCTCCATGAATAACGGCGAGAATATCAATTTGATCAGATTTTATGTAGTATACAATTCTGTAAGAACCTTCGATTACTTCTCTTACATGCTGCGCTTCAAATTCAGGTACAGAACGACCAGACAATGGGAATGCAGCAATCTGTTGTGATCTGGCTGTCAAACGATCTACCATATGATTTGCATATTCAGGTGAATTCTGGGCAATGTACCGATAGATAGAATCAAGGTGTTTTTCTGCTGTTCCTGTCCAGTGAACTTTCATTCCTTAAGGCCATATTTTGCCCTGATTTCGCTGACACTTACCGTTTTTTCTGCTTCGCTGTCTGAAAGACCACTTTCAATAGCCAACCTGACATAAATCCTGTGCATCAGGTCTTGCCAGGTCGCGGTATCGGGAAGTTGATCTATCATTTTGAATGCCTCGGTTTTTACTGTAGTCGGCGTCACCCAAGCCTCCTTAATTCAATTCTCGGAAAAAGTGTAGCTTAGCTTACACACAAGTTTCGCTGATTATATATGCGATTATGGAAGTTCAGAACAGTCTGTTCATGTGATGTTGGAGTATTTCTAACGAAGTGAATCCAGAATCTCCTCCAGAGGTAACACTCTGGAGGGGTCTGCATCATCGCGTTCAGCAAGCCTTTCAAGTTCTCTCTCGTCAGCCGGTATTCTACTAATCCTTGCAATAGTATTTGTTTCCCTGTGCCTGATCAGCAGATTCTTCCACTCGTACTGTGATGGATATTCTGAAGCAAGTTTTTCTGTAGCCAGACCAATGGTCTCAGCGAAATCGGTATGATCTTCAGGCGGGTCAATCGGTGTAAACCGAAGACTGAAGCCCATGTCCGGGGTCTGCTCGCAGGAGGCAAGAATTATCTGACATCCGGTTCGCTTCCAGAGTTTCCACGGCGCCGAAGGTACAAGAACAGGAACTCCAAAGTTTGTTATCCAGCTGCCGCCGGGGCCGCCGTAGGCTGTGGATGCGTAATGAATAATTCTTCCACCCTGAAGGGTTCTGTACATCCACCTGGGGTTCTCATCAGGGAAATGAAGGGTGTTCCATTTTTTACCGATACCCAGTCTGCACTCACGAGCATACTTAGGCATATCGCTGTATCTGCTTGTTATCACATCAACTGGATATTCCTCCATGCCCAGTATCACATGAAGACTTCTTTCGTCTCCGAAGTGGGGGACAAGAAGAAGTACTCCCTTTCCCTTTGCAACAGCGTTATCAAGATGCTCTCTGCCTGTCCATGAGGTATTTCCCTCAAGGTCTGCGTATACCTTGTTCCTCAGGTAGAAAAGGGCGAACAGATTTCTCTCGTGGACTCTCCAGTAGCCGGAAAGAAGATTGGTTCTCCAGGCTTCGTCCCTGTCTGGAAAAATGCGCTTGAGATGATCATTGTAAAGGTTGTTTCGGGAAGATGACAGAGCACCCCGCAGGGATGATACCATATTTGATATCAATTCAACACGGGAACCTTTGCCTGCCAGTTTCACCGACATGGCGATAAAACGGTAATAGAGTGAGGACAGACCCGATGCTCTCATCCGTTTTCCTTTCTTTATTCAGAAAGTGAAATCTAGCACTTCAAGTGGCCGATGTCAGTTCCAGCATACTGAAACAAACAGTACCGATATCGATCAGGTATCCTTCTGTTTAAGCATTGTCTGCTAAGAACACTCAGTTCAATCTCAGCCATGTTCAGCCAACTGCCGTGTTTTGGAGTGTAGTGGAATTCAATTCTATCAAGTATACGGCGAGCTTCTTCCGGGGGAAAGGCTTTATAACGGAAGTTCCCTTTTTAGGGTT
>JAGLOJ010000062.1 GCA_023139045.1 Candidatus Sabulitectum sp. | reverse complement strand
GTGCGGTGTTTGATCCCGCCCTGGCTGGTAACTACGATGCAAAATATTACTACACTGATGGCAACGGTTGTACCGATACGGCCACCGTATCGACCATCGTGAACTCATTACCGGTGGTGAATTTCACCGGGCTTGATCCGGCGTATTGTGAAAATGGACCCCAGGATACCCTGGTAGGATCCCAGGCCGGCGGCACCTACCTTGGCAACGACATCACAGACAATACTGACGGCACTGCTTATTTCGATCCGACCACGGTCGGCACTTACGAGATCACCTATTATTATACCGACGGAAATAGCTGCTCCGATACTTCACGGATAAGTGTGACCGTACATCCGTTGCCCGCAGTCAGTTTTACCGGGCTTGCGCTTGAATATTGCGAGGGTGAAGACCAGGATACCCTGGTGGGATCGCAAGCTGGAGGCACTTACCTGGGTAATGGAATTACGGACAACACTGATGGCACTGCCTACTTTGATCCTTCTATAGTCGGTACCTACGACATCACCTATGCCTTTACCAATGCGAATGGTTGTTCAGACACGGCCATTCAGTCGGTAACGGTTCATCCGCTGCCGGTGGTCGATTATATTGGATTGACCGGGCAACTCTGTGTGATGGACGATCCGGATACACTGGTGGGGAACCAGGCACCTGCCGGATCTTTCTTTGGCGGAACCATTGCTGACCAGGGAGACGGTACAGGGATATTTACACCACTGGTGGATGGGATCTATGATATTTATTACGCCTATACGGACCTGAATGGATGTCGTGACTCCGTGATGAAGAGTGTGACGGTCCACCCGCTACCGGTGGTCACCATTGGTTCTTATGACACCATATGGGATGTGAATGATCCTACCTTCCTAATGGCTGGTGCTCCGGTAGGTGGTTCATTTACAGGAAAAGGTATTACGGGATTCACCTATGATCCGGCCCTGGCAGGGGTTGGTTTTGATACCATTGTATATGAGTATACCGACGGGAACCTTTGTGCCAGTTATGATACCATCATTTTTGAGATCAGGGATTATGATTTTAAAGCAGGTGCCAGGTATTTGTATGACATCGACAACTGGTGTTCGCCTGATGCTTACTACACCACATCTGGAGCTACTCCGGATGAGACAAATGCCAGTTGTTGGGCAGCCGGACCTAATAACAACAGGTGGTTCATATTCCAGGCCACCACCGACCAGGTATTCGTTGAAGTTAAATCGGGGGGCGCAGAAGGGACCAATCGAAATCCCGAGGTGGCCATCTGGCAGGCCGATGGGACTGAACTTGCCTGTCAGCGTTACTGGTCCAGCAGCTATGATGACATTGCCATTGGCTATATCGGGCTTACCCCGGGTGATTGGTACTATATTTCAGTGGATAACTATTCGGGAAGGCAAGGCAGTTTCACCCTCTGTGTGGATGATCAGGTGGATTATGATTTCCGGGAAGGGGCCAAGGTTGTACCGCATACCAACGACTGGCGTTCGATCGATGCCGAGTATAACACACGAAATGCCACACCCGACCGGCTTAAAGGAACCTGCTGGAACACCGATGAAAACAGCAACCGCTGGTTTACCTTTACAGCCCTGAAGCCAACAGTGACGGTAGATGTACTGATCGGGGGATTGGAAGGGACCATGCGTTATTCCTATTTGGCTCTCTGGAATGAAGCCGGCGATATGGTGGCATGTGCCCGGTACAGCACTCAATACGGCGATATCAGCCTGGGGACAGATACACTTACCATCGGTCAGAACTATTATATTTCTGTCGATCACTATAACAACAATGGCTATGATGGTACCTTCACCCTAGCGGTGGATGACGAGGTGGATTATGATTTTAAGGCGGGTGCCATTGAGATCCCCCATACGGGCGACTGGCGCTCCACCGATGCTGAATATACCACCATCAACGCTTCTGCTGACGGGATCAAGGGTTCCTGCTGGCCCAACGGCCCCACTTATACCAGGTGGTTCAGGTTCCAGGCCACCACCACGGAGGCCACCGCTGAAATGTTTACCGGTGGAACGGAAGGTACACTTCGTTACGCCTACCTGATGCTCACCGATACACTGGGGACAGAACTGGCCTGTGCACGATATTATTCTGCTTATTCGGATATTAAACTAGGATATACCGGACTGGTTCCCGGCGAATGGTACTATCTGATTGCTGACAACCATGCCGGAAGTGCCAACTACAGGGGTGCATTTACCCTGGCCCTGGATAATGCTGTGGATTACGACTTTAAAGATGGAGCGTATGAGATCCTGACGCCACACAATTGGTGTTCTGCCGATGCCGAGTTTACCACGATCAACGCTTCCCCGGATGAAGATGCCGGAAGTTGCTGGGTCAACGGACCTAACTTCAACCGCTGGTTCAAATTCACGGCCACCACAACCGAAGCAATGGTCCAACTGAAAACGGGGGGGGATGAAGGCACCATGCGCTATGGTTTTGTGGCCCTCTGGGATGACAGCGGCACCGAACTAGCCTGTGGAAGGTATAGTGCAGCTTACTCGGATATTAATATGAGTAATACCTCATTGACTCCTGGAAATACCTATTATATTTCTGTAGATAATCATGGAGGAAGTACAAGCTACCGTGGGACCTTTACACTTTGCGTGGATGATGTGGTTGACTATGACTATCCGGAAGGAGCTGTTGTATTAACTGATCTGAATAACTGGTGTTCTGCCGATGCACAGTATTCCACCATTGATGCAACGGGCGATACGCTTGTGGGATCCTGCTGGAATACAGGGCCTAATTTTGACAGGTGGTTTAAGTTTCAGGCCACCACCAATGAAGCGCTGGTAAGGGTGTTCACAGGCGGGGATGAAGGCACACTCAGGTATGGGTATGTAGCTATCTGGGACAGCTCCTTTAATGAGGTGGCCTGTAACCGCTATACTGCAACATACAGCGACCTGACAGTAGGTACTGCAGCCCTGACACCGGGTGACTGGTATTTTATTTCGGTTGACAATTACAACAATACAGGTTACCGTGGGTCATTTACCCTCTGCATCACTGACGTGGTGGATTATGATTTTAAAGAGGGAGCCCTGGAGATTGCTGATATTGATGCATGGTGTTCTGCGGATGCCCAATACACTACCGTGGGAGCTACTGCAGATGGTGTTATAGGCAGTTGCTGGCCCAATGGTCCCTCCTTCAACAGGTGGTTCAAATTCCAGGCCACCGGTACCGAGGTGATGTTTAATGTGAAAACTGGTGGTGATGAAGGTACACTGAGGTATCCACTGGCAGCATTGTATGATACCCTGGGGAATGAAATTGCATGTTCAAGGTATGTCAATAATTATACTGATATCAGTATAGGTAGTACCAACCTTACAGCTGGCGAATGGTATTTCCTTACAGTGGATAATTATGCCGCTGGAGGTTACAGGGGCACTTTCACCCTGTGTGTGGATGACCAGGTGGATTATGACTTCAAACTGGGCGCATTTGAACTCACTGATATCGATAACTGGTGCTCCACACAACAAGCCTTTACCACCCTGGGTGCTACTCCTGATGAGCTTGCAGGAAGTTGCTGGCCCAACGGTCCCAGTTTCAACCGCTGGTTCAGGTTCCAGGCTACCACTTCCATGATCAAAGCTGTTATTCATACGGGTGGTGATGACGGGACCATGAGGCTTATATTGACCGCACTCTGGGACACCCTTGGAAATGAACTGGCCTGTGAAAGATATACATCCACTTACTCCGATGTGAGCCTGGGTTATACCAGTCTGACACCCGGTGAGTGGTATTATCTGAGTGTGGACAATTATAACAATACGGGTTACCGGGGCACATTTACCCTCTGCATGGATGATACGGTTGATTACGATTTTCACCAGGCTGCCCATATCATTCCGAATATTGTAGATTATTGTTCTGCTGAAGAGGAATTTACAACTGCTTTTGCATCCCCGGATCATGTGCAACCTGCATGCTGGCCCAACGGACCTAATTACAACCGATGGTTCCTTTTCCAGGCCACTGCTTCAGGAGAGGTAACAGTTTCTGTTAAAACAGGTGGAACGGAAGGGACGCTGCGGTATCCTTATATGGCACTCTGGGATACAACGCTGTCGGAGCTTGACTGCAAACGGTATGTAACCCAGTATGGCGATCTGGAAATTGCATATAATTCGCTTACTCCGGGTGAATGGTATTATGTTTCTGTGGATAACTATGCCAATATCGGATACAGGGGAACATTTACGCTGTGCATAGATGATGAGATCAGCTATGATTTCTTTGCCGGCGCCATCGAATTATCTGACATCGACGGCTGGTGTTCCGGATACGCTGTCTATTCAACAGTCAGTGCAACTCCCGACGAAGCAATGGGATCATGTTGGCCAAACGGCCCCAACTACAATCGCTGGTTCAGGTTCCAGGCCACCACACCGGATATAGCTGTACAGGTACGGACCGGTGGCATTGAAGGAACATTAAGAAGAGCTGATATCGCACTCTGGGATACACTGAAGAATGAGCTGGCTTGTGCAAGGTGGGTTACTGACTATGGTGATGCAGAGGCGTATGCGACAGGATTATCGGTAGGTGAGTGGTACTACATTTCGGTTGATAATGCTACCGGAGTAGCTCCGGGTTCATTCTCCCTTTGTGTGACCGACCATGCAGTGAATGATTTTAAGGCAGATGCAATTGAAATCACAGACCTGAATAACTGGTGTGCTGAGGATGCACAATACAGCAATGTGCTTGCTACGGCAGACGAAGCCCAGGGATCGTGCTGGACAGGAATTGATAATAAGAATGTTTGGTTCAGGTTCCAATCCACCTCCAGCAAAGCCACAATTAAGGTGACCACCGGGGGTGATTTCGGGCAGATGGTGAACCAGCAGGTGGCGTTCTGGGATGCCCTGGGAACTGAAATTGCATGTGCCGGACCATTGGCCGGACAGGGAGAATTGATCATGCTCCCCACCGGGATGACTATTGGCGACTGGTACTATATTTCCGTGGATGATGATGCTACGCCGGGTACCTTCAGTATTTGTGTGGACGATACCATCAATTATGATTACCCGGAAGGTGCGTTTGACATCACCAACCCGGTGAACTGGTGCTCCCCCGATGCCGGGTTCAGCAATGCTGCTGCTACTGCTGATACCGATAACGGAAGTTGCTGGGATGGCAGTGATTTCAGGAATGTGTGGTTTACATTCGTTGCTCCTGCACCAACCATTAATATCCAGGTCAAAACCGGAACCACCTATGGTTCCATGGATCGTCAGCAGATCGCACTGTTTGATGAAACCCTGAATGAGGTGGGCTGTGCGGGACCAATCCTGAATGAGGGTATCAGACTGCTACAGATCGACACACTCACACCGGGCAACAGGTATTATATTGCCGTTGATAACGGTGAAGCTAGCGGTGGAAATACCGGGACATTTACCCTCTGTACAGATACGACCCTGAATTACGATTATAAGGCCGGTGCGGTGACAGTTTCTCATGTGTACTGCAGTGCTGATGCCGAGTTCACCCTTGTACAGGCCACAGAAGATGAAGGTGCAGCTTCATGCTGGGGTGGCGTGGCGCTGACCAATGTTTGGTTTAAATTCCAGGCCACTACTCCTTATGTGACTGTTTCACTCAAGTCTGCAGGGATCTATGGAAACCTCCGCAGGGGCCAGATGGCTATCTGGAATGAAAGCAATAGTGAAGTAGCCTGCAGGGAAGCAGTTATCCGGGAGGGTACATTACTTATGATGGCAGATACCCTTACTGTGGGTAGCTGGTATTGGATTGCGGTCGATATGGATGAAACTGCGGCCAACAACCGCATCGGTTCATTCTCACTATGTTTAGAGGATGCCCTGAATTATGATCTTAAAGGAGGAGCCCTGGAACTCCCTCATAATTTTGGTTGTTCAGGAGATGCTGCCTATACCAATGCACAGGCGACAGATGATGGTGGGATAGGAAGTTGCTGGGGATCGTACAATGGCAATAAGAATGTCTGGTTTAGGTTCCAGGCTACCACTCCATACGCCAAGGTTGAACTTAAGACTGGCAATGTTTATGGTACAATGCGAAGGGGCCAGATGGCCATCTTTAATGCTGCTGATGTTGAGGTAGCCTGTGTGGGTGATATTATTGACCGTGGAACCACGCTGCTGATGAGCGATACGCTAACGGTTGGTGACTGGTACTGGATCTCGGTGGATGATGATTACACAAGCGGTACATTCAGTCTTTGCCTGTATGATGCACTGGATTACGACTACTTTATCGGGGCCTACGAAATACCCCACGCTTACGGATGTTCGTCAGACGCTGAATTCTCCAATTTCCAGGCCACAGATGATGAGATTCCTGGAAGCTGTTGGGGGTCCTACAATGGAAATAAGAATGTGTGGTTTAAATTCCTGGCTACCACTCCCTATGCTACGGTCCAGATAAAAACTGGTAATATATACGGAAATTTACGCCGTGGACAAATGGCCATGTGGGATGCCACACTGAATGAAGTGGTATGTGTGGGTGATATCGTGGACCGGGGTACCACTGAGATGGTAATTGATACACTCACAGTGGGGAACTGGTATTATATTTCTGTGGATGACGATTATGTGAGTGGATCATTTACGCTCTGCCTGGATGATGAGTTAACATATGATTACCTCGCCGGAGCAGAAGAGATCACCCACAATATGGGGTGTTCGGCCGATGCTGCCTATACAAATTACTACGCCACTGCGGATGAAACTCCGGGAAGTTGCTGGGGATCATATAATGGCACAAAAAATGTGTGGTTCAAGTTCCAGGCGTTATCCAGGTTCCTCACCTTTGATTTGAAAACAGGAAGTATCTATGGGAATCTGCGCCGCGGACAGTTGGCTGTATTCAATGCTGCCGGCCAGGAAGTATCCTGTATCGGGGATATCGTGGACCAGGGAACTACCACCCTGACTGCAGATACACTGAATCCGGGCGATTGGTATTATATAGCAGTAGATGACGATTATGTAAGTGGCAGTTTCACCATTTGCATCACTGATCAACCTACTTTTAATTATTGGGAAGGTGCCGTTGAACTGGCTCATGATGCCGGGTGTTCGGCAGATGGAGCCTATACCAACCTGGCTGCCTCACCCGATATGTTGCCCGGAAGTTGCTGGGGGTCATACAATACCAACAAGAATGTCTGGTTCAAATTCCTTGCTACCACATCCAATGTTACAGTTGAGCTGAAGACCGGTTCGGTATACGGTAATATGCGAAGGGGCCAGATGGCCCTCTGGAGTGATGCATTCCAGGAGGTAGCCTGTGTGGGTGATCTGATCTACCAGGGGATTACCAACATGAGCATGGATTCGCTAACGGTGGGTAACTGGTACTATATCTCTGTGGATGATGATTATGTAAGCGGTAAATTTACCTTATGCCTCAGTGATCAGGCGACCTATGATTTCTTTGGTGGTGCGGTTGAGTTGCAGCATGACGGCGGTTGTTCCGCCGATGCGGCTTACAGCAACCTGGTGGCCACTGCCGACCGGTCCATGGCAAGTTGCTGGACCGGAGTGGATCCCGATGACAATAAGAATGTATGGTTCAGGTTCCAGGCGATCACAACAGATGTAACCCTCACCTTGCGTAACTACAGCATCTACGGAAACCTGAGGTATCCCCAGGCGGCCCTTTGGGACGCCGGCGGATCGGAAATCAAATGCTTGTCAAGAACACTTAACCGCAGCACTTCCACCCTTAGCTATAATGGTCTCATAGTGGGTAATTGGTATTATGTTTCAGTTGACGATGCCTATTCAAGCGGGTCGTTTACCCTGTGTATCGAAGATATGCTCAATTACGATTATAGAGCCGGGGCCTATGAGATTGTGACTCCCATCCGTTGGTGTTCGTCTGAGGCACAATTTAACAACTACTTTGGAACACCAGATGAACTGCCCGGTTCCTGCTGGGCCGGTGGTGAGAATAAGAACATGTGGTTCAAATTTACAGCCATATCGGATAAAGTAAATATTGATGTGAAGAATGGCACCATCCTGGGATCTCTACGGGATCTCCAGGCATCCCTCTGGAACGAAAACGGGGATGAACTGGATTGTGCTTCCACAGAAGGAAATTATACACACATCAGCCTCTCTTCGGATACACTTATCATAGGTAATACCTATTACATATCTGTGGATGACAGCCAGACCAGCGGAACTTTCAGCCTCTGTGTGGATGCTGATCCATTGGCTGCAAATATAGTTGGCACCAATGTGACCTGCAACGGTGCGGCAGACGGAACAGTTACTGTGACTCCCGAAGGAGGTACAGGTACCGGGTACAACTATGCCTGGACCAGGGATGGAGTTCCGATGGTCGGAGGCAGTTCGATCACCGGTCTTGATCCGGCTACCTACCAGGTAACTGTGAGCGACGTGGGAGATCCCACAACTACTGTTATCCTGTCCTATGTTGTTACAGAAGAACCCGCGCTTACACTCACACTGGCCAAGATCGACGATGGTTGTCCGGGCGATAACAGCGGTTCTGTCACAGCCACTGCCGGAGGTGGTTCAGGTATGGGATTCAGCTATGCCTGGTTCAGGAACGATATAGCCATCATAGACGTCACTCCCGCCTTGCTGGGTGTGGATTCAGCAGAATACAAAGTGATTGTATCGGACGCTGGTGCACTCACATGTACCATTACCGATAGCATTGTGGTGATTAATTCCAATGCTGAATCAGTAGCCCCAACAGGATTCACCATCACCAATGATAATACCTGCCAGGGTACCAGCAAAACCCTGACGGTAACAGGTGGCAGCCTGGGTGATGCTGCTGTATGGAACTGGTCCACAAATCCGGCTTTCCCCAGCAGTTCCGGACTGGGTGTATCGATCTCGGTTGATCCTGCAGTGAATACCACATATTATGTCAGGGCCGAGGGATTGTGTAACACAACATCATCGGTGAATGGACTGGTGACAGTAAGGATCCCATCCATCGCCCCAACGGGGATTACTTTGACCAACGATAATGCATGTGTCGGTACCAGTAAAAACTTAACCGTTACCGGCGGAAGTTTGGGCGATGGCGCTGACTGGCAGTGGTACTCCGATGCAGCGTTTACGGTATCTGAAGGCAATGGGGTATCGATTTCGGTTGATCCGGCAGTGAATACAACCTACTATGTAAGGGCCGAAGGTGACTGCAACAACACTGCAGCTGTTAATCAGCTGGTAACAGTGCGTGTACTCTCTACCGATCCAACGGGTATATCCATCACCAATGACAATACCTGTCTGGGTACCTCGAAGACACTAACCGTTCTGGGCGGCAGTCTGGGCGATGGTGCGGACTGGTACTGGTACTCCGATGCAGCCTTCACCATGCTGGTTGGCTCCGGTGGCTCTGTAGTAGTAGATCCGATTGTCAATACAACATATTATGTAAGGGCGCAGGGCGATTGTAACAACACGGCGGCAGTGAGTCAACTGGTAACCGTACGGGTACCATCGACCGATCCAACCAGCATATTCATATTAAATGACAATACCTGTCAGGGTACATCGAAGACACTGACCGTTGTAGGCGGCAGCTTGGGCGATGGTGCTGACTGGTTCTGGTACTCGGATGCAACGTTTGTTATCCTTGTGGGAACAGGAGCCTCGATTGCTGTTGATCCGGCAGTGAATACAACCTACTATGTACGTGCAGAAGGCGACTGCAACAACACTGCATCTGTGAGTCAGCTTGTGACCGTAAGAGTACCGTCAACTGATCCTACGGGTATTGGTGTGACCAATGACGATGAGTGTGTGGGAGTGTCAAAGACCTTAACTGTCCAGGGCGGCAGTCTGGGTGACGGAGCGACCTGGGAGTGGTACTCGGATGCTGGGTTCACGGTAAGTGAGGGAAGCGGTGTATCGATCACGGTCGATCCTGCTGTAAGCACGACCTACTATGTACGTGCCGAGGGTGACTGCAACAACACTTCAGCTGTTAATCAGCTGGTAACAGTGCGGGTACTCGCTACCGATCCTACGGGCATTAGCCTGACCAACGACAATACCTGTCAGGGTACAAGCAAGGTTTTGACCGTACTGGGCGGCAGCCGGGGCGATGGA